>NZ_JBHVUS010000015.1:0-184984 GCF_042884005.1 Kitasatospora sp. NPDC058162 | reverse complement strand
CCGCGAGATCTACCGGGTCCTAACCGCACCCACCACACCGAACACCACCGCCGAGCAGCTCATCACCGCTGCTTGACATCCATAAGAGCATCCCGGCGCGCCCCTGACCGGGCGCACCCCTGACGCAGTGCGCGAAAGCCTCCCGCAGGCCCTTCCCGGGCCCGCGGGAGGCTTTCGCGCGCCCCCGGCGTGCCCCCGTGGGCTCCCCTTAGCCGCGCGGGAAGGCGGAAGGCCCCCGCCGGCGACTGCCGGTAGGGGCCTTCCGCGTCTTCGCCCGCGTCTTCTGTCCGCGCGGGCCCGCGGTTTACGGCTCGAACTTGTAGCCCAGGCCGCGGACCGTGACCAGGTAGCGCGGCGCGCCCGGGTCGGGCTCGATCTTCGCCCGCAGGCGCTTCACGTGGACGTCCAGGGTCTTGGTGTCGCCGACGTAGTCCGCGCCCCAGACCCGGTCGATCAGCTGCATGCGGGTGAGCACCCGGCCCGCGTTGCGCAGCAGCATCTCCAGCAGGTCGAACTCCTTGAGCGGCAGGTCGACCTTGGCGCCGTCCACCGTCACCACGTGCCGGTCCACGTCCATCCGGACCGGGCCCGCCTCCAGGGCACCCGGGCCGCCGCCGTTGTCGCCCGCGCCGCCGTCCTCGCCGCGGCGGCGCAGCACCGCGCGGATCCGGGCGACCAGCTCCCGGGTGGAGTACGGCTTGGTGACGTAGTCGTCAGCGCCTATCTCCAGCCCGACGACCTTGTCGATCTCGCTGTCCTTGGCGGTCACCATGATCACCGGCACGTTGGAGCGCACCCGGAGCTGGCGGCAGACCTCGGTGCCCGGCAGGCCCGGGAGCATCAGGTCGAGCAGGACGAGGTCGGCACCGTTGCGTTCGAACTGCTCCAGGGCGTCGGGGCCGGTCGCGGCGACGGCCACCTCGAAGCCCTCCTTGCGGAGCATGTACGAGAGGGCGTCGCTGAACGACTCCTCGTCCTCGACCACCAGTACTCGGGTCACGATCAGGCCTCCGGGGCAAGCTGGGTTGTCTTTGACAGGGGTTGTTCCCGCTCCCCGGCGGGGAGCGAACGGGCCGCACGCTCGGTGCGGTCCGCGGTGAGGGTCCGGGGTGCCGCGGCGGGTCCGGCGGGGTCGGCGCCGGGCTCGTCGCGGGGGGTGCGGTGGGGGTCGCCGTGGTGCTGCTCGGCGGCGGCCTCGTCCACGTCGTCGAGGTCGTCGTCGAGGCCGTCAAGGTCGTCGTCGAGGTCGTCGGCGGTGTCGTCGGCGGGGGCCTGGCTGGCGGGCAGCCGGATGGTGAAGGTCGACCCCTGCCCCTCCACGCTCCACACCGAGACGGTGCCGCCGTGCGAGGCGGCCACGTGCTTGACGATGGACAGGCCGAGGCCGGTGCCGCCGGTCTGCCGGGAGCGGGCCGGGTCGACCCGGTAGAAGCGCTCGAAGACCCGCTCGCGGTCCTTCTCCGAGATGCCGATGCCCTGGTCGGTGACCGAGATCTCGATCAGCTCGCCGTCCGCCTCGCCGAGCGCGGCGGCGCTGGAGATCCGGCGGGTGGCGATGGCCACCCGGGTGCGGGGCGGGCTGTAGTTGACGGCGTTCTCCACCAGGTTGCCGAGCGCCGCGGCGAGCTGGCCGCGGTTGCCGTGCAGGTAGAGCCCAGCGATCCCGCCGGCCGCGATCAGGATCTGCTTGGCGGCGGCCTGCTGGCGGCAGCGGTCGATCGCCTCGGCGATCAGCTCGTCCACCGCGACCGGCTCCGGGTCGACCATCAGCCGGTCGTCCTGGACCCGGGAGAGGTCGATGATCTCCTGCACCAGGCTGGCCAGGCGGGTCGCCTCGACCTGCATCCGGCCGGCGAAGCGCTGCACCGCCTCCGGGTCGTCGGACGCGTCGGCGACCGCCTCGGAGAGCAACGACAGGGCGCCGACCGGGGTCTTGAGCTCGTGGCTGACGTTGGCCACGAAGTCCCGGCGGACGGCCTCCACCCGGCGGCGCTCGGTCTGGTCCTCGACCAGCACCAGCACCAGCCGGGAGCCCAGCGGGGCGACCCGGACGGAGACCGCGAGCGGCTCGGCCGCGCGGGCCGCGCCGGGGCGGGGCACCTCCAGCTCCACCTGGCGGATCTCGCCGTCCCGGCGGGTGGCGCGGGCCAGTGCGAGCATCTGGTCCACGGCGACCGCGCCACCGCGGACCAGGCCCATCGCGTACGCCGCCGAGCTGGCCTTGACCACCTCGTCGCCCTCGCCCAGCACGATCGCGCACGACCGGAGCACGGAGAGCACGGTGTCGACCCCCGGCGGCAGCGGGGGTTCCGGGGTGCCGGTGCCCAGCGCCTGGTGCCGGCCGTAGTGCTTTCCGCCTGCGTACTTGCCCTTGGCCTGCTCGCGCTCGCTCCAGCGGAAGGCGATGGAGGCGGTGAGGCCTACGCCGAGCCCGGCTATGGCACAGGCAGCGGCAGCGGCCACATTCACGTCCATGTGGCCAGCGTAAGCGCACGGCCTGGCCACTCCCCAAGGGCTGGATCAAGGCATCCACCACGCGTTGCCGAGAATTCACCTCCACGTAGCTGCCGATTCACCGCACCGGCCGTGCATCGTCGCCCGAACGGCACAGAGTTGGCCATGCAGCCCGTGTGGGAGAGATCGGTGCGCCGAACAGCGGCCACGGTCTCGGGTGTGCGCGTACCATTCGCGCCACCAGCAGCGGTCGCCCGAACGCCGGAACGATGGTCGGACGGGCTGACCGGTCGGCACCGCCACCGACACAGCTACTGAGGAGAGAACATGCGCGACGCGTACCACGAGGAACTCGATGCGATCGGCGACAGCCTGGTCGAGATGGCCCGGCTGGTCGGTTCGGCCCTGGGCCGGGCCACCACCGCACTCCTCGACGCGGACCTGGCGCTGGCCGAGAGCGTGATCGCCGCCGACGAGAAGGTCAACGAGCTCCACCACGAGCTCGAGAACCGCGCCATCGACCTGCTCGCCCGGCAGCAGCCCGTCGCCACCGACCTGCGCATCGTGGTCACGTCGCTGCGGATGAGCGCCGACCTGGAGCGCTGCGGGGACCTCGCCCGGCACGTCGCCAAGGTCGCGCGGATGCGCTACCCCGACTCGGCGGTGCCCGCCGACCTGCACTCCACCGTCCTGGAGATGGGCCAGCTCGCCCAGCGCCTGGTCTCCAAGGCGGGCCTGGTGATCGCCACCAAGGACGTCGACAAGGCCCTGGAGATGGAGCAGGACGACGACCGGATCGACGCCCTGCACCGCGAGCTGCTGTCGCACCTGATCGACGAGCGCTGGCACCACGGCATCGAGACCGCCGTCGACATCACCCTGGTCGGCCGCTACTACGAGCGCTTCGCGGACCACGCGGTGTCCGTCGCCAAGCGCGTCGTGTACCTGGTGACCGGCGAGCACGTGGCCGAGTTCGTGGCCGCCACCGAGGCGGCCGGGGCTGCCGGGGCGGAATGAGGGCTGCTCACCCCCAAGGGTGAGTAAACCCGTGGAGGGGATGGTGCGGGTGCACGGGTTTCCGGACATCCCACCACTGCGCGCCTGTTGACGCTCCCTCCGAACGGCCGCTTCACTCGACGGTGGGGGCACCGGAGTGCGCCCGTCACTAGGAGGGAAGAGCTCGATGAAGGCCAACCCGACCCGACCGGCATCCGCCCACCACACCGTCGAGCCACCCGCCCCGAAGCTGCTGCCCGTCCTCGCGGCCGGTTGCGGCTGCGGCCCGGGCTGCGGCTGCGGCTGCCAGTCCGGCGCGCCCTGCCAGTGCGGCGGCGCCGACGGCGGCTGCTGCGGCGGTCACTGAGGCGGAGCGGGGCGCCGCGCAAACGCCACCCGGGGCCCCGGGGTGCACGGTCGTGCACCCCGGGGCCCCGTGGCGTTGGTCCGGCTCCGGGTCCGGGTGCGCATCCGGGACCGGGTCCGGGGCCCGGAGCCGTCAGAACTGGACGTCGGTGCAGGAGTAGAAGGCGTTCCCGGTGTCGGCGATCGTCCAGACCGCGACCACCACCTGGTGCCCGGTGCGCCCGCTCGGGACGGTCGCGGTGTGGCTGAGCGTGCTCGGCACCTGCTGCCCGCCGTAGGGGACGGTCAGGAACGGCGTCAGGTCGAGGCTGTCCCGGGTGACCGGCTGGCTCGCGTCGTAGCCCGGCTTGGTCAGGTAGTACTCGAAGTCGGTGGTCGCGTGCCGGGCGGTGAAGTTCCAGGTGAAGGTGAGCTGCTGGCCCGCGGTCACCGGCGTGGTCGGCCAGGCGCCGCCGTGCGGGTCGTCCAGCTCGGCGAAGCGGGAGTTGCCGCCGGCGCAGATGGTGCCGTCGGAGGGCCCGCCGGCCGGGAAGCCCTTCGGCCCCTCGACGCTCTGCGGCTCCCACTGGATGTCGCCGCAGTCCCAGGGGACGGCGTTCGCGCTCGCGTCGCAGAGCGCGGCGCGGCTGGGCGGCGTGCTGATGTAGCCGTGGGACTGGGCCGGGAAGGCCAGGGTGAACGGGATCGCGAGCGCGGCGACGGCCGCCCCGACCAGATGACGTGTGCGCATGGTGCTCCTCCGTGGGGGTGGATGGAGAGTGCGCCGGGGCGCAGACGCGCGCGCGTTGGGGGTGCGGCGGCCGGGAGCTGGGGGAATCTCTGGCATGCCTGCGCCAGCCCGGTGCCCTCACGGTAGGAGCCGGCGCCACCGCCCGTCAATGGTCTGAACCATTTTCGAACCCGGCCCAACTCGCCCTACCCACAGGCCGGTTGAACGACCAAGGCCCCGCCCCCGGCGAACCGGGAGCGGGGCCTTCGCGGCAAGCGGGTTACTTCTTGCCCTGGTTCTTGACGGCCTCGATGGCGGCCGCGGCGGCGTCCGCGTCGAGGTAGCGGCCGCCCTTGGCGACCGGCTTGAAGTCGGCGTCCAGCTCGTAGACCAGCGGGATGCCGGTCGGGATGTTGAGGCCGGCGATGTCGGCGTCGGAGATGCCGTCGAGGTGCTTGACCAGCGCGCGCAGGCTGTTGCCGTGGGCGGTGACCAGGACGGTCTTGCCGGCGGCCAGGTCCGGGACGATGGCGTCGTACCAGTACGGGAGCATCCGGTCGACGACGTCCTTGAGGCACTCGGTGCGCGGACGCAGCTCGCTCGGGATGTCGGCGTAGCGGGCGTCACCGGCCTGCGAGTACTCGGCGTCGTCGGCCAGCACCGGCGGCGGGGTGTCGTAGGAGCGGCGCCACAGCTGGAACTGCTCCTCGCCGAACTCGGCCAGGGTCTGGGCCTTGTCCTTGCCCTGGAGCGCACCGTAGTGGCGCTCGTTCAGGCGCCAGCTGCGGTTGACCGGGATCCAGTGGCGGTCGGCCTTGTCCAGGGCGATCTGCGAGGTGCGGATGGCGCGGCGCAGCAGCGAGGTGTGCACCACGTCGGGGAACAGGCCCTCGGCGGCGAGGAGCTCGCCACCGCGGGCGGCCTCCTTCTCACCCTTCTCGTTGAGGTCGACGTCGACCCAACCGGTGAACAGGTTCTTCTGGTTCCACTGGCTCTCGCCGTGACGGAGCAGGATGAGTCGGTACGTCGTGTCAGCCATGGCCCCCAGCTTAGTGGAGCCCGGAAAACCCCTGGTGGGGACCTTGGGGCGGTGGGTAATGTGTGCGCCGCGCATCTGCCACTTACATGCTTCGGCTGAGCGGGCCTGCCCCTGCCGCCCAGCGGACGCCTGCCCTCGGGAGCCCCCACATGCTCGTCAGCCTGGTCAGCAGTCCCCGGATCCGCAGACTGGTGAGGGAGACGGTGGGCGGGTTGCCGCGGCAGTTCTGGTGGCTCTGGGTGAGCACGCTGGTCAACAAGCTCGGCGCCTTCGTGATCACCTTCCTGTCCTTGTACCTGACCACCGAACGCGGGTACTCGGCCTCCTACGCGGGCCTGGTGGCCTCGCTCTTCGGCCTCGGCTCGACCATCGCGGCGGTCGGCGCGGGCGTGCTGGCCGACCGGATCGGGCGGCGACCCACGCTGGTCGCCGCCCAGCTCGGCACCGCGGCCTCCACCGCCGTACTCGGCTTCGTGGACGGCCAGGTGGCGATCGCCGCGGTGGCCTTCCTGGTCGGCCTGTGCAACAACGCCACCCGGCCGGCCACCTCGGCGATCATCGCCGACCTCGTCCCGGCCGAGGACCGGGTCCGGGCGTACTCGCTGAACTTCTGGGCGATCAACATCGGCTTCGGCCTCTCCGCCGCCGTGGCCGGGGTGATCGCCACCCAGGGTTACCTCACGCTCTTCCTGCTGGACGCGCTCTCCACCCTGATCTGCGCGGTGGTGATCTTCATCCGGATCCCGGAGACCAGGCCGGTGCAGCCGGCCGCGACCGGGAAGACCGGCGACGCGCCCGCGATCGGCCTCGGCACGGTGTTCCGCGACGGCCCGTTCATGACGGTGGTCGGGCTCAACCTGCTGCTCGCCCTGGTCTTCCAGCAGAGCAGCACCACCCTGCCCGTCGACATGGGCGCCGCGGGCATCACCGCCACCGAGTACGGGCTGGTGATCGGACTCAACGGGCTGCTGATCGTGGTGCTGCAGATCCCGCTGACCCGCTGGATGGAGGGCCGCTCCCGGACCGGTCTGCTGATCGCCAGCTGCCTGCTGGCGGGCTGGGGCTTCGGGCTGGCGGCCCTGGCCGGCTCCTCGGCCTGGCTGTTCGCGCTCTCGGTGGCGGTTTGGACGGTCGGCGAGGTCCTGAACGCGCCGACCATGATGGGCCTGGTCGCCGAACTGTCGCCGGCCCAGGCCCGCGGCCGCTACCAGGGCGTCTACTCGCTCTCCTGGTCGCTCGCCCTGTTCCTCGGCCCCGGGGTCGGCGGCGTGGTGCTCCAGCACTTCGGTGCCGGGGTGCTGTGGGGCGCCTGCGGGGTCTGCGGCACCGTGGCGGCGCTCGGGCACGTGGCACTGGCCCGCCGTACCCGGTCGACGGCCGGCGCGGACCGGGCGACCGAGGTGGCAGCGCCCGTCGCGGAGTCGGCGAAGGCCCCGGCCGAGGCCTGAGCGCCCGCCGGGGCGGTCGGGCGGGTCGGGTGAGTCGGGCGGGTCGGGCGGGTCGGGTGAGTCGGGCCGATCCAGTGAGTCGGTCCGGTCGGGTCAGTCGGCGGCCGGGGCGGCCAGGTGGGCGAAGGCGGCCAGGTTGCGGGTGGACTCCCCGCGCTTGGTGCGCCACTCCCACTCGCGCCGGATCGCCGAGGCGAAGCCCAGCTCCAGCAGGGTGTTGAAGGGCTCGTCCGCGTTCTCCAGCACCGTCCCGAGCAGCCGGTCGACGGTGTCCGGGCTCAGCGCCTCCAGCGGCAGGCGGCCGGCCAGGTAGACGTCGCCCAGCGCGTCCATCGCGTACGCGACGCCGTAGAGACGGGTGTTGCGCTCCAGCAGCCAGCGGTAGACGGCCTCGTGGTTCTCGTCCGGGCGGCGGATCACGAAGGCGTTCACCGACAGGGTGTGGTCGCCGACCCGCAGCGCGCAGGCGGTGCTCAGCTTGCGGGTGCCCGGGAGGGTCGCCACCAGGGTGTACGGGTCGGCGGCGGCCGGCTCCCAGGCCACCCCGGCGTCGTCCAGGGCGGTGCGCAGGAGGGTGAGGGCCTCGTCCTTGGTGCGGATTGCCATGGGGGTGACGTTACTCGGCGGTACCGGTGGGGCGCAGCCGTAGGGCCCGTCTTCAAACCCCCGTCGTCCGCCCGGAGGGCGGGCGGGGCGGCGTTGGGGTGCGTGCATCGCAAGGCGGAGGAGGGAGGCGATGCGGAGCATCGGGCGACCGACGACAACGCCGCGAGGCGCGTGCCCCGGCGTCGCCCCGCAGACGCGGGTTTGAAGACGGGCCCTAGCCGAGCCGGCGGCGGGCCACCGCCAGGCGGCCGGCCGGGCGGGCCAGGCTGCCGGCGTACACCTCGGCGGTGGTCGCCGCGGCGGTGTCCCAGCCGAAGGCGGCCGCGTGCCGGGCCGCCGCCGCGCCGCGCCGGGCGGCCAGCGCCGGGTCGGTGACGTACGGCTCCAGCGCCTGCGCCCAGTCCCGCGGGTCGTGGCCGCGCACCAGGGTGCCGGACTCGCCGTCCCGCACCGCGACCGGCAGGCCGCCGACCGAGGCCGCCACCACCGGGGTGCCGCAGGCCTGGGCCTCCAGCGCGACCAGGCCGAAGGACTCGCTGTACGAGGGCATCACCAGGGCCGTCGCCGCGCGGTACCAGTCCGCCAGCCGCTCCTGGCCGACCGGCGGGTGGAAGCGCACCACGTCGCCGATGCCGAGCTGGGCGGCGAGCTTGTGCAGGCTCTCCGGCCGGGCCAGCCCGGTGCCGGACGGCCCGCCGACCACTGGCACCACCAGCCGCTCGCGCAGCGCCGGGCGGCGCTCCAGCAGCGCGGCGACCGCCCGCAGCAGCACGTCCGGGGCCTTCAGCGGCTGGATCCGCCCGGCGAACAGCAGCACCGCCGCGTCCTGCGGCAGGCCCAGCCGGGCCCGGGCGTCGGCCCCGGCGCGCGGGCCGCCGGGGCGGAAGACGTCCAGGTTGACCCCGGGGTGGACGACGGCCAGCTGGTCCGGCCGGGCGGCGTAGTGCAGCGCCAGCTCGGCGGCCTCCTCGGTGGTGTTGGCGATCAGCCGGTCGGCCGCCTCGACCACCTGGGTCTCGCCGATCACCCGGGCCGCGGGCTCGGGCGTGTCGCCCTCGGCCAGCGCGGCGTTCTTGACCTTCGCCATGGTGTGCATGGTGTGCACCAGCGGCACCCCCCAGCGCTGGGCGGCCAGCCAGCCGACCTGCCCGGAGAGCCAGTAGTGCGAGTGCACCAGGTCGTAGTGGCCGGGGCGGTGGCCCGCCTCGGTGCGCAGCACGCCGTGGGTGAAGGCGCACAGCTGGGCCGGCAGGTCCTCCTTGACCAGGCCCTCGTACGGCCCGGCGGTGACGTGCCGGACCAGCACGCCGGGGGCCAGCTCGACGGTCGGCGCGTCGTCCGAGCAGATCGCCCGGGTGAACACCTCGACCTCGATGTTGAGCTCGGCCAGGCGCTTGGCCAGCTCGACGATGTAGACGTTCATCCCGCCGGCGTCCCCGGTGCCGGGCTGGTGCAGCGGCGAGGTGTGCACGCTCAGCATGGCTATCCGGCGCGGGCGGCGACGGCCCGGGACCAGCGACTGGAGCCGGCCGCGCGCGGGCGCGGCGGACGCGGACTGGGCACGGCGTACCGAACGGACGGGGTGCTGGATCACCTGGCTGAAGCCTCCTCGTGTGCGGCCCGTCTCGGCGGTCCGCGTGAACGGGCCCGCCACATGTCCGGTGTGCGCTGCCCCGTCCCGGGCACACATCACCACCAGTGTGCCAACCACTCGGCGGCCGTCCGGCATTCCCGGTCCCGGCGACGGCTCCGCCGGGCCGGCATCCGCCCAGCTCAGGGCCGTGCCCGACCGGCCCCGCGGGCGCCGACTACCCTTCTGGGCATGGCTGCCTCCTTCGACCCCGCGACCGCCGCGCCCGCCCGCGGCCGGACCGGACGGCCGGTCGGGACGGTCACCCGGGGCACCACCAACACCAACCGGCTGCGCCGGATGGACCGCTGGATCGCCCACGCCCTGGGCCGGGCACTGCGTGCCGCCGACCGGCCGCCGGTGGCGGTCGACCTCGGCTACGGCGCGGCGCCGTGGACGGCCGTGGAGCTGGCCGGGCGGCTGCGCACGGTGCGGCCGGACGTCCGGGTGGTCGGGATCGAGATCGAGCCGGAGCGGGTCGCGGCCGCGCTGCCGTACGCCGAACCGCCGCTGCTCACGTTCCGGCGCGGCGGCTTCGAGGTACCGCTGGACGGCGGGGCGCCGGCCCAGCTGATCCGGGCCGCCAACGTGCTGCGGCAGTACGACGAGTCGGCGGTGGCCGGGGTGTGGGAGCGGCTGTGCGCCCGGCTGGCCCCGGACGGGCTGCTGGTCGAGGGCACCTGCGACGAGATCGGGCGGCGGCACGTCTGGGTCGCGCTGGGGCCGGAGGGGCCCCGGACGGTGACCTTCGCGGCCCGGCTGGGCGGCCTGGGCCAGCCCTCCGACCTGGCCGAACGGCTGCCGAAGGCGCTGATCCACCACAACGTGCCGGGGCGGCCGGTGCACGCCTTCCTGACCGACTTCGACCGGGCCTGGGCGGCGGCCGCGCCGTACGGGGCGTTCGGGGCGCGGCAGCGCTGGGTGGTGGCCTGCACGGCGCTGGCGGGCAGCTGGCCGCTGGTGGACGCGCGCGGACGGTGGCGGCAGGGCGAGGTCACGCTGCCCTGGACGGCGCTGGCGCCGTAGCGGGCGACCGGGCCCGGGCCGGAGCGAGCGGGCGCCGTAAGATCATCTCCGCTTGGGGGTGCTCGAACGGTCGAGGACCGGCGGTACGGGGGGACGGTCCACGGTGGAGACGGACGAGCGGAACAACACGGACGGGCGGAACAACACGGCGGTCATCGCGGCGGTGGCCATGACGGTCCTGGCCGGCGGCCTCGTGGTGGCCCTGATGCAGGTGGACGCCCTCAAGCCCCACCCGGCGCCCGCGAGGTGCCCGCAGGCGGCGGCGAGCGATCCGGCGGGCGACGCGGTGTTCTGCGCCGCGCTCAACCGCCGCGACCTGCCAGAGCTGCTCGGCACGCCCGGCGACCAGGCGGCCGAGGCCGGCCGGGGAACCGTCCTCGGCGACGACCACAAGGACGCGCGGGCGGAGGTGCGCCTCCGGGACACCGTCGTCAGCCTCTCGGAGAGCTCCCGGTCGGCCGCGTCCGTGGGCTCGTCAAGCACCCCTGACAACACCCAGGTCACCGTCCTCGGCCACCGCGCGGCGACCACCTGGGACACGACGGTGACGCTCTTCGGCCCGAAGAACGCCCCCAGCCCCAAGACGCGGAACCTCGTCATCGCGAAGGACCCCAAGGACCCCGGCGGCAAGGCCTTCGAGATCGCCGTCTTCCGCCAGGACGGCGGGATGGTCGATGACGCGGTCGTCCAGCGGGTCGCCGAGGCCGTGGTCCCGAACCTCCCGGGCTGGGTCGCGGCGCCGTAGGGCCGTGGGCCGTCCGGTCGGACGGGCGACGCGGGCCTATCTTTCGGCTTTCACTCGAACGAGTTATCGAATATCTCTGGCGTGTTGACGCCTCGTCACGCCACGATGGAGACCGCCGGGCGGCGACACCACACGCCGCCCGGTGCGCACCGTGCCCGTCAGTCACCCGGCCCGGGCAGCTCCCGCAGGGCCCGTTCGAACACCTCGTACATCTCCGCCCCGAACAGCACGAACCGCACCTCCGCCAGCTCTGCGCCCGCCCGCGCGTCACCGCCGCCCAGCACCTCGGCGACGGTGCCGAGCGCGATCCGGGCCGCGTCCGCCGGCGGCCAGCCGAAGATCCCGGCCGACACGGCCGGGAAGGCCACCGTGCGCGCGCCCAACCCGGCCGCCGTGCGCAGCGACTCGCGATAGCAGGAGGCCAGCAGCCCAGCCCGCTCCTCGTACTCCTCCGCCAGGTACACCGGCCCGACGGTGTGCACCACCCACCGGGCCGGCAAGCGCCCGGCCGTGGTCGCCACCGCGCGGCCGGTGGGCAGCCCCTTGCCCCAGTGCGAGGCCCGCAGTCGGCGGCACTCCTCCAGGATCTGCGGCCCGCCCCTGCGGTGGATCGCGCCGTCCACCCCGCCACCGCCCAGCAGCGAGGAGTTGGCGGCGTTCACCACCGCGTCCACCCGCTGTTCCGTGATGTCACCCTCGACCAGGGTGATCCGCGTCACCATCACCAACCCCCTTCCCCGGGCCCGTCCGGCAGCCGCCGGGCCGGGATCCGAGCCGTCGTCCGAATCCGATCACCACACCGCCACCGGCGTGGCAATAACCACAACGGCGCCGGTCGGCCAGAGAAATCCCCGGAGATCACGTTATGGTCGCGAGAAGTTCCCCGACGCGCGGTGCCAGGCGGGCACTGCGGACGGACGCCGGCCGTTACGCAGGCGGGGAAAGGGAGGAACCACCGATGCCCGCAACGGGAGACGGGCGGGCACCTGGTGCCGCGGACCTGCCGGGCGCCCACGACGGCGCCCCCGTCGGCCATGCCCGTACCCGCCCGGCCGCCACCGGTCCGGCCACCGCCGCTCCCCCGATACCCCACCCCCGCTCGCAGCCGGTCCGGACCGCGCACGGCACCCGCCGCCCCGCCCACCTCACCGAGGTCGGCAACGCCCCCGCGGCCGGGGACGGGCCGCTCGACGGCACCGCCTCGCCCCTGCGGCTGCTGGTCATCGAGGACGACGCCTCCGACGCCCAGCTGATCAAGGCCGCGGTCGCCGACAGCGGCACCTCGATCGAGATCCACTGGGCCCGCGGCCTCGAACAGGCCACCCAGCTGCTCGCCCAGTCCTCCCCCGCCGGCCGGCGCGGACGCTCCCGCGGCGGCGAATTCGGCTGCGTGCTGCTCGACCTGGCCTCCCCCGCCGACCTGCCGCACCCCTCCGACGCCTCGGACGGCCTGGAAGGCCTCCACGAACTGCTCCGCCGTGCCCCGCACATCCCCGTGGTGGTGCTCACCGACGCCGCCGGGGCCGAACTCGGCGCCGCCGCCGTCGCCGCGGGCGCCCAGGACTTCCTGCTCAAGCACGAGACCGACGGCCCGCTGCTGGCCCGCGCGCTGCGCTACGCGGTCGAGCGCAAACGCGCCGACGAATCCCAGCGCCGCCTCGTCGAGGCCGAGTTGCGCGGCCAGGAGAACGCCCGCCTGCAGCGCCACCTGCTGCCCACCCCGCTGCTCGACGGCGCCGGACTCTCCTTCACCCGGCGCTACCGGCCCGGCCGCCGCCGCGCCCTGCTCGGCGGCGACTTCTACGACGCCGTGCGCACCGACGACGGCACCGTCCACGTCGTGATCGGCGACGTCTGCGGCCACGGCCCGGACGAAGCCGCGCTCGGCGTCGCGCTCCGGATAGCGTGGCGCACCCTGGTCTTCGCCGGGCTCACCGGCGAGACCCTGCTCACCACCCTCCAGCACGTGCTGGAGCACGAACGGCGCAGCGACGAGATCTTCGCGACGCTCTGCATGCTCGTCATCGAGCCCGGCGCCGCCGCCACCGGGCTCGACTCGCTCGGTACCGGCGAACGCGCCCGGCTCTACCTCGCCGGGCACCCGGCACCGCTGCTGCTCAGCCGCGACCACGCCCCGGCCACCCTGCCCTCCGACTTCGCCGGGCCCGCGCTCGGGCTGCTGCCGTGCCACGACGGTGCGGCGGCCTGGCCGGCCCACGAGGTCGAACTCCAGCCCGGCTGGCGGCTGTTGCTCTACACCGACGGGCTGATCGAGGGGCGGGTCGGGGCCGGGTCGCGCCGCCTCGGGCAGGACGGGCTCGCCGACCTGATCGCCGACCACCAGTCCGCGGGGCTCACCCGGGGGCGGCTGGTCGACAGTGCGATCGCGGAGGTCGAGGAGCTGAACGGCGGGGCGTTGACGGATGACGTCGCGGTGCTGTTGCTGGAGCGGAATCCGGTGCAGCTGATCCTGGGCTGAGGGTGAGGGCAGACGGTTGCGGACGGTTGCGGACAACGGTGCGGCCCGGGAGAGTGGTTCAACTCTCCCGGGCCGTGGCGTTGTTCGTGGGGTCTGCCGGTCTACCAGGGGCCGTAGGGGCCGGTGTTGCTCCGGCCGGTGCCGCCGGTCAGGGTCCGGATCGCGGGGCGGACGTCCACCACGTAGACGATCGAGGCGACCAGGCCGGCCAGGGTGCCGATGCTGCCGAGGAAGTTCGCCCCGAACAGCAGGTCCCAGCCGAAGCTGATGCCGAGGATCGCCAGCCAGAAGCCCTTGGTCTTCTTGTCGGCCGCCCGGTAGGCGTCCTCGCGGCGGGTGGCCGCGTCGATCAGCGCGAAGAACTTGTAGCCGAGGATCGCGACGGCCATCCACCAGAACGGGTTCAGGTAGGAAAAGGCCAGGATCTGGAACACTCCGGTCATCGCGATCTCCTACATCTCTCGGCTTGCTGCGCCCCGGCCGCCGCCCATCCTGGCACGGCGGCTGCCCGCACGGTGTGAACGTGCCGCGGCGGGTGGATGTGCCCCGGCCTCCCGGCGGGATGCCCTCCCGGCGGGCGGGTGCTCACTCTGCGGCGGTGGGGGTGTTCTTTCGGGGCTTGGCGGGGGTCTTCGGGGCGGGGGCCGTTTCGGCGGTGGGGGCGGGGGTGGGGGCGAGTTCGGTGGGCTCGGCGTCGCCGTGGGGGCGGGCCTTGTCCACGACCACCTTGCCGCGCTCGGCCAGTTCGTCGTACGTCTCCTTGGCCCGGACGGCCAGCTCGACCGCGCGGGCGACCTGCTGCAGGGCGAAGCCCTGGGCGCGCTCCTGAAGGACCTTGAGGTCGGTCGGGAAGGCGGTGACGGCCTCGGTGACCTTGGCCGGGGCACCGGCCAGCAGCTCCTGTGCCTCGTGGAGCCTGGCGGTCGCCTTCTCCTGCGCGCCCTGGCGGTCCGCGGTCAGGGCCTCGACCCGGCCCGGCACTTCGCGCAGCTTCTCGTACGCGAGGTCCCCGGCGCCGGCGAGGGCGTACAGCGGGGTCGGGTCGGTGAGGGTCTTCTTGATCTCGTCGGTGATCGGCATGGTTACCGGTCCTCCCGGTGGGTGTTCTGGGTGGCCGCGCCGTCGGTCGTCGGGGTGGAACCCGAGGCGGCGTTCTCCTTGAGGAAAGCGTCGTAGACCGCGAGCAGCGCCTGCTTCTGCTGCTCGTTGATCAGCGGATCGGCCAGGATCGAGGCCCGCAGCTCCAGGCCCTCGCCCCGCCGCTCCTCCAGGATCCCGGCCTGGACGTACAGCGTCTCCGCCGAGATCCGCAGCGCCTTCGCGATCTGCTGCAGGATCTCCGCGCTCGGCTTGCGCAACCCTCGCTCGATCTGGCTGAGGTACGGGTTGGACACGCCGGCGGCCTCCGCCAGCTGGCGCAGCGAGTATTGCGCGTTGCGGCGCTGCTCGCGGATGTACTCGCCCAGGGAGGCGACGTTCAGTGAGGCCATGGGGACAGGGTGCGGGATTGTGCTTGCAATTGCAAGCAGGGTGCTTGCTGGGGGCTAGCGGGGGGTTGGGCCGCTGCGCGGGGCTGGGGTGGGGCGGGGGGCTCTCGGGAGGGTGGGTGAGGCCGGGGGCGGTTCCGGGGGTGGCCGCTCCGGGGGCTGGATGATTTTCCGACCGCCGACCCTGTGGGTGGGGTGTTGAGACCGTTGGCGGTCTGAAAATCACCCGTCACGCCCCTCTCCGCACCCACCCCCTCCACCGCCCCCTCCCGCAGCGCGTCCCTCTCGCCTGGGTCGGGTGGGGGGAGGGGGGTGGTGGGGGAGGGGGGTGGTGGGGGTGGGTGGTGGTGGTGGTGGGTGGGTGGGGTGGGTGGGTCAGGGGCGTCAGGGGAGGCGGATGGGCATCAGGACGGAGTAGGTGCCGGTCCGGCCGGGGGTGCGGATGGCGAGGGGGGCGATGGGGCCGCCGAGTTCGAGGAGGAGTTGTTCGGGGTGGGCGGCGTGGAGGGCGTCGAGGAGGAAGTCGCGGTTGAGGGCGATGTGGAGGGCTTCGGGGGTGGGGTCGGCGGTGACGGTGAGGTGGCCGTCTTCGGTGAGGGTGAGCACGGTGACCTGGCAGTCGGCGCCGTGGGGGCCGGAGGGGAGGGTGCGGGTGGCGCCGGTCTCGACGGCGGTGCGGAGTTCGGCAGCGGGGAGGGTGACGCGGTGGTGGGGGGTGAGGTGGGTCAGGGTGCGGTGGTCGGGGTAGTTGAGGTCGACTGCCGGGCCCTCGATGCGGTGGTCGGGGGTTTCGGCGCGGAAGGTGTCGGGGCCGAGGGTGAGGGTGACCTCGGCGGGGGTGGCGGGCAGCAGGGCGCGTAGGGCGTCCACCAGGGCGGTGGGGACGGTGGTGCCGGGGGCGGGCTGTCGCGGGGTGCCGATGGCGGGCAGTTCGGCGAGGGCCATCCGGTAGCGGTCGGTGGCGACCAGGCGCAGCACCGGGCCGTCCGGTTCGAAGAGCACACCGGTCAGGGCGGGTTGGTCGGGGTCCGCGCAGACCGCGAAGCGGACGGCGTCCAGGGCGGCGGCCAGGCCGTCGGCGCGGACGGTGAGGCGCAGGGTGGTGGTCATGGGGTGCTCCCGCTGTTCGATCGTGGTGCGGATCAGGGAGAGCTCGCGGCGGGCGTCGGCCAGGCCGTCCTCCAGGCGGCGCAGGTGGGCGTCGAGGACGCGGTCGGCGTCGTGGCCGGACAGAACGGCGCGGATGTCGGCCAGCGGCAGGCCGACCCGGCGCAGCCGGACCAGCAGTCGGGCGTCGGCGAGTTGGGCGGGCCGGTACCAGCGGTAGCCGGTCTGCGGGTCGACCCAGGCGGGGGTGAGCACCTCGGCGCCGTCGTAGTAGCGCAGGGTGCCGACGCCCAGGCCGCTGGCGCGGGCCAGTTCGCCGATGCTGTGCAGCTCGCTCTCCATGCCGGTGACTCTCGGGGCTCGACCTGGTCGAGGGTCAAGCGAGGTGGGTGAGCTTGTTCGGGTTGCGGATGACGTGGATCGAGCTGACCAGGGGCTCGCCGTTCGGGCCCTCGGTGAAGTCGAGGACGGAGACGGAGTCGACGGCGCCGTTTACGGTGATCAGCACGCCGGGCTGGCCGTTGACCAGGACGGGGCGCGCGGCTGCGGCCTCGCCCAGCTGGCGGAGCACGCCGAGGAGGAAGCGGGCGACGTTGTCGGCGCCGGTGACCGGGCGCAGGGCCGCGCGGATCACTCCGCCGCCGTCGCTCCAGGTGGTGACGTCGGGGGCGAGGAGTTCGAGCATCCGGTTGAGGTCGCCGCCGACGCAGGCCGCGAGGAACTCGTCGGTGGCCCGGCGGCGCAGCGTCGGCGGGGCATCGTAGCGGGGGCGGCGGGCGCGCACATGGGCCCGGGCCCGGCTGCCGACCTGGCGGCAGGCCGCCTCGGTGCGGTCCAGGGCCTCGGCGATCTCCAGGTAGGAGAAGCCGAAGGCCTCCTTGAGGACGAACACCGCCCGCTCCAGCGGGGAGAGGCTCTCCAGCACCACCAGGAGGGCGAGCGAGACGCTCTCGGCGCGCTCGACGCCGTCGGTGGCGTCGGGCTCGGTGACCAGCGGCTCGGGCAGCCAGGGGCCGAGGTAGGACTCGCGGCGGACGGCGGCCGAGTCCAGGCGGTTGAGGGCGAGGTTGGTGACCGTACGGGCGAGGTAGCCGGCGGGGCTGGCGATCGGGCCGGTGACGCCGCTCCAGCGCAGCCAGGTGTCCTGGACCAGGTCCTCGGCGTCGGCGACGCTGCCGAGCATCCGGTAGGCGATGCCGAAGACCATCCGCCGGTGCTGTTCGAAGGCGGCGAGGCGGGTGTCGGGGGTGTCGGTCACGGTCGGGACGCTATCGCAGGTGGGGGTCAGGAGCGGAAGGTTTCGTAGGCGGGGGCGAGGAGGATCGCCAGGTCGCGGCCGTGGACGGTGATGCCGGAGCGGCCGAGGCGGCGCAGCGAGGGCTCGTCCGGCTCTTCGTCCGGGGTCTGCGGCAGGGTGAAGTCGCCGCGCCAGTAGGCGGCGACGTTGACCATCGGGGGTGGTGTCCGGTCGGTCATGCGTCCTCCTCGGCGACGGCGTCCTCGCGGGTGAGGGTGATGAGTTCGCGCAGGGCTTCGGGGGGGAGGTCGGTGAGCCGGTGTTCTCCTGTACTCACTACGTTTTCGGCCAACGAGCGTTTGGCGGTGAGGATTTCGTCGATCCGCTCCTCGACGGTGCCGACGCAGACCAGTCGGCGGACCTGGACGTCGCGGCGCTGGCCGATCCGGAAGGCCCGGTCGGTGGCCTGCTCCTCGACCGCCGGGTTCCACCAGCGGTCCAGGTGGATCACCTGGTTGGCGGCGGTGAGGTTGAGGCCGGTGCCACCGGCCCGGAGGGAGAGGAGGAAGACCCTGGGGCCGTCCGGGGATTGGAAGCGCTCGACCAGTTCCTCGCGGCGGGTGCGGGGGACGCCGCCGTGCAGGTAGAGGACCTCCTCGCCGAGGCGGCGCTCCAGGTACGGGCGGAGCATGGTGCCGAACTCGGCGTACTGGGTGAAGACGAGCGTGCGGTCCCCCTCGGCCAGCGCCTCCTCGAGCAGCTCGGCGAGCCGGGCGACCTTGCCCGAGCGCTCGCCCAACGGTGAACCGTCGTGCAGCAGTTGGGCCGGGTGGTTGCAGACCTGCTTGAGCTTGCCGATGGCGGCCAGCACCGTGCCGCGCCGCTCCACGCCCCGGATGCCCTCCACCCGCTGGAGCAGGTCGGCGACCACCGCCTGGTAGAGGCCGGCCTGTTCGGCGGTCAGGTTGCACCAGACGGTCATCTCCTGCTTGGCGGGCAGCTCGGCCGCCACGGCTGGGTCGGACTTGAGCCGGCGCAGCACGAACGGGGCGGTGCGGCGCCGGAGTTCGGCGGTGCGTTCGGGGCTGCGGTGCAGTTCGACCGGGATGGCGTAGCGCTCCTTGAAGCGCTCGGCCGGGCCGAGCAGGCCGGGGTTGGCGAAGTCCAGCACGGCGTGCAGCTCGGCGAGCCGGTTCTCCACCGGGGTGCCGGTCAGGGCGATCCGGTGCCGGGCCACGGGCAGGGCGCGGATCGCCCGGGACTGGGCGGTGCCGGTGTTCTTGATGTGCTGTGCCTCGTCGGCGACGACCCGGTGCCAGCGGATCGCGCGGAGGGCGGGGAGGTCGCGCTGGACCAGCCCGTAGGTGGTGATGACCAGGTCCATTCCTCTTACGGCGTTGGTGAGTTGGCTTGCGCCGAGGCGGTCGGCACCGTGGTGGACGTAGCGGCGCAGGCCGGGGGCGAAGCGCTCGGCCTCGCGTTGCCAGTTGCCGACCAGGGACATCGGGCAGACCAGGAGGGTGGGGGCGGTGGTGCCCTCGGAGCGTTCGGCGGCGAGCAGGGCGAGGGTCTGGACGGTCTTGCCGAGGCCCATGTCGTCGGCGAGGACGGCGCCGAGGCCGAGGTCCGACATCGTCTTCAGCCAGGCCAGCCCGCGTCGCTGGTAGGGGCGCAGTTCGGCGTGGAAGTCCGGTGGCAGGGGCGGGACTTCGGGGGTGGCGGTGGCGGTTCCGGCGATCAGGTCGCCGAGCGGGCCGTCCACCCGGACGCCGGTGACCGGCAGCCCGGCGACCGTCGCCTCCGGGTCGAGGGCGAGCCGCAGCAGGTCGGCGGCGGCCAGCAGGCCGTCGCGCTGCTCGGTGAGGAAGGCCAGCGCGGCGGCGATCTGGGCCGGGTCGGCTTCCAGCCACGTACCCCGGACCCGCACCAGCCCCTGCTTGGCGGCGGCGAGTTCGGCGAGTTCCTGTTCGGTGAGCGGGGTGCCGTCCGGGCCGAGGGCGGCCTGCCAGCGGAAGGCGACCACGGCGTCCCGGTCGACCTGGCTGGTGACGGCGAGGGTGCCGGGCGCGGGCGGGGTGGTGGCGCGCAGGGCGAGCCCCAGCCGGGGGCGGCGGCGCCACCAGGCGGGCAGCAGTACGCCGAAGCCGGCCTCGGCCAGGGCGGGCGCGGCGGTGCGCAGGAAGTCGAGCGCGCCGGTGCGGTCGAGCGGCAGGACGGACGGGCGGGAGCGGTGGCGCAGCCCGTCCAGGGCGGGCCAGCGGTGGGCGGCGCGGGCGAGTTCGGCGACCAGGACGTCGGTCGGGCCGGCGGGCTCGGTCTGCACGAGCTTGCGGGCGAGGGCGGCGTGCGCCGCGCCGCCCTCGTGCAGCTCGGCGGCGCGGACCAGCAGGGAGGGCTCGTCGACGGCCTGGAGCAGGAACTCGAGCTGCCAGGCGTCGTCGGAGGGGCGGCCCTCGGGGTCGTCGTCGGCCGGGCCGAGCGGTTCGACCAGGCGGAAGCAGAGCCGTAGCGCGGGGTCGGCGGGCTCGGCGGTGGCGTACCAGTCGGTGATCCGGCGGCGCAGTTCGGCGATCTCCCCGGGCGGGGCGTCGACCTCGCCGGAGGGGGTGGTGAGGGCGTGCAGCCAGCGGTCGGCCGGCCCCTGGCCGGGCTCGGGGAAGGGGGTGCCGGCCAGTGCGGCCCGGGCCTCGGCGTCCACCAGGGCGGCCAGGGCCGCGTCCAGCAGCGCCTCGCCGGTGTCGGCGCCGGTCGGCCACTCGCCGAGCAGGACGGGTGGGCAGCCGGCCGCCAGGGCGGCGGCCTCGCGCCGCGCGGCCGGGGTGGGGTCGGGCCGCCAGCGGGCCCGGGGGCGGCCGTCGATGAGGACGGGCAGGGGCAGCACCCGGCCCCGGCCGACCGAACGCCAGGCGAGGTCGTGCACTCCGGTGAGCCAGCGCAGCGAGGGCCCGTAGACCACCTCGACCCGGCCGGTGCCGGGCAGGTCGGTGTCGGTGACGGCCCAGTGCGGGTCGTGGACCTCGCCGAGCAGCTGGGCGGCGGCCCCGGCGTCGAAGAGCAGCGCGGGCACCCGCCAGGGGGCGAGCACGGCACCGCCGCGCGGCGGGGTGACCGGCAGGTCGGGCGAGGGGGCGGGCAGGGTGGCGACGGTGGGCAGCAGCAGGGTGGCCCAGCGCTCGGGGGCTTGCCCGGCGAGCCAGCCGAGGCCGGGCCCGATGCCGCCGAGCACGGCGGCCAGGCGCCCGGCCGGGCAGGCGTAGGGGTGGGCGCGCGGGGCGGGCCGGTCGGGGTGGGGTTCGGTGGCGTCGGCGTGGGCGCGGGCGTCCTCGGCCCAGAGGGCCAGCCGTCCGTCCGCCCGCCAGAGTGCGTGCAGGACGAACATGCGGGGCCTCTCGGGGCGGGTGGGAACCGTCCTTCGCAGCCTAGCCGGAGGGTCGGACAGTGCCCGTCGGGCCGTCCCGGAGGCGCCCGGCTGGGCCGTTCGGGTGGTTGGGCGGGGTTCTCCGGACGCCATGGTTGAAATTTGAACGAAAGAGTCGTACGGTGGAGCCAAGAAGTTGAAGCCTAAACAAATGGCTTCGAACCCGAGGAGGAGCCATGGGCCTGTTCAACCGCACCAAGACCACCGCCGTCGCCGTCCAGACCCCGGCCGGCCCGGACCTGTCGCACCTGACCGGTGACTGGACGATCGACACCACCCACAGCGAGATCGGCTTCGCGGTCCGCCACGCGATGGTCACCAACGTCAAGGGCCGCTTCACCGAGTACGAGGGCAAGCTGCACCTGGACGGCGCCCGTCCGCACGACTCCTCGGCCGAGCTCGTGATCAAGGTCGCCAGCGTCGACACCAACCAGGCCCAGCGCGACGAGCACCTGCGCACCGGCGACTTCTTCGCCGCCGAGACCTACCCGGAGATCCGCTTCCGCAGCACCTCCGCCGAGGCGATCGGCGACGACTCCTACCGGATGACCGGCGAGCTCACCATCAAGGACACCACCCGCCCGGTGGTCCTGGAGCTCGACTACACCGGCAGCGCCACCGACGCGTACGGCGCCGAGCGGGTCGGCTTCGAGGGCAGGACGGTCGTCGACCGCACCGCCTTCGGCCTGACCTACAACGCGGCCCTGGAGACCGGCGGCGTGCTGATCGGCGAGAAGGTCAAGCTCAGCTTCGACATCTCCGCCGTCAAGGCCGCCTGACCCGGCCGCCCGCGGTCCCGTCGCGGACCGCCATCGACCCACCGCCCCTGCCTATCCCCCCGAGGCAGGGGCGGTGTGCTGCTCCCCCGGCACCGGCTAGGTCCTGTCCGGCCGATCTTGGCGGATCAGCCCGCGGCGTTGGGCGCCCGGCTGGGCGTGCCGGCGGATCGTCCTCGTACTGGGCGTACTTGGGCGATTCGCCGGTGCGTCCAGGCGGGATGCCCGGCGTCGCGGGCCCGGCAAGATCGGCCGGACAGGGCCTACGCCCCCGCGATCAGCGCCGCGTCCGCCGCGGGCAGCCAGCTGCCCGCCGGGCGGTCCAACCAGCCCTCGGCCGCGCCGAGTCCGGCCGCCGCGGCGGCCAGCGCCCGCAGCCCCGGGTGGCGCTCCCCCGGCCGGTGCACCAGGCTGACCAGGCTCAGCGGCACCGGGTCCACCAGCGGGACGTTCACCGCCCCCGGGATCCTCGGCCCGCCGACCGTGGTCAGCATCGGGTCGCCGTGCCGGGCCAGGTACCGGGCGGTCTCGTCCAGGCCCACCGGCGGGACGTACGGCTCGGCCGCGCGCAGACCGTGCTCGCGCAGCAGCCGGGCGCCGAGGTCGGCCCACTCGGTGGTGGCCGGGTTGCCCGCGCAGATGTCGACGGGGTGCCCGTCCAGGTCCGCCGGGCGCAGCGCCGGGCGGTCGGCCAGCGGATGGGTGTCCGCCATCATCACCGAGATCCGCTCCAACCGCACCGGCAGCTGGGCGAGTCGGCCCCGCACCGGGGCGGGCAGTCCGGCGAAGCGGCCGAAGGAGGCGTCCAGCCGGTGCGCCAGCAGTTCGGCGGCGGCCGCGGCCAGGCCGCCGTGGAAGCGGGCCAGCAGTTCGCCCTCCGGCCAGGCGGCGCGGGCCCGTTCCAGCACCCGGTCGGCGGTCAGGTCCGGGCCGGTGACGTCGCTGTTGAGGTCGAGCAGCAGCGGCCGGACGGCGGCCCCGGCGCCGCTGCCGAACCCGGCGAGCAGTTCGTCGTGCAGGGCGAGCAGGCGGCGCGCGCCGGGCAGCAGCCGGTGCCCGGCCGGGGTGAGGTCGACGCTGCGGGTGGTGCGGGTGAACAGCGCCTCGCCGAGCAGGCCCTCCAGGGTGCGGACGTCCCGGCTGAGCGCCTGCTGGGCGACGTACAGCCGCTCGGCGGCCCGGCCGAAGTGCAGGGTCTCGGCGGTCGCGACGAAGCCGCGGAGCAGACGGGGGTGCAGGTCACGGGGCATGGGCGGCAGATTAACAACACGGTGTTGTGGATGCGGCGGGAACAGGTGTTGGACGTCAGTGAGGAGACGCCGCGAGGCTTGGGGCATCCCCCTTCCGTCCTGACTTCCCAGGAGCCCGATTGCCCTCGCGCGCCCTCCTCGCCTCCTACCGCCGGCTGTTCGCGGCCCCCGGCGCCACCGCCTTCACCCTGGCCGGGCTGCTCGGCCGGCTCGCGCTGTCGATGAACGGCGTCTCGCTGGTGGTGCTGCTCGCCGAGCGGCGCGGCTCGTACGCGCTGGCCGGGACGGTCTCGGCGGCCGGGCTGGTCACCGGCGCGATCGGGATGCCGCTGCTCGGCCGCCTGGTGGACCGCCACGGGCAGTCGCGGGTCGCGGTACCGGCCGCGCTGTACACCGTCGTCCCGCTCACCGCCCTGCTGCTCTGCGTGCACCTCGGCGCCCCGGACTGGACGCTGTACCTCTGCTGGGCCGCCTCCGCCGCCGCCCCCAACCTCGGCGGCATGGCCCGGTCCCGCTGGGCGCACCTGTACCGGGACGACCCGGCCGCCCGGCACCTGGCCAACTCCTTCGAACAGGCCCTGGACGAACTCTGCTTCATGGCCGGGCCGGTGCTCGCGATGCTGCTCTGCACCACCGTCGCCCCGGAGGCCGGACTGCTCGCCGCGGGCACCCTCGGCAGCACCGGAGCCCTGCTGTTCGCCGCCCAGCGGCGCACCGAACCACCGCTGCCCGCACGGCCGTTGCCCGGGCAGCGGCACGGCTCCCCGCTGCGGGTGCCCGGACTGCGGGTACTGACGCTGACCTTCCTCGCCACCGGCATGGTCTTCGGCGCGACCGAGATCACCACCGTCGCCTACGCCGACGCGCTCGGCCACAAGGCGGCGGCCGGCCCGCTGCTGGGCCTGGTAGCGGCCGGATCCTGCCTGGCGGGGCTGCTGTTCGGGCTGCTGACCCCGCGCCGGGCCCCCGGGGCGCGCTTCCTGCTCGGGGTCGCGGCGATGGCCGCGGTCCTGCTGCTGCCGCTCACCGCCGGGCTCGGCGGGGCCGGGCTGGTGGCGCTCGGGGCGGCGCTGTTCGCGGCCGGCACGGCCACCGCGCCGACCATGGTGACCGGCATGACGCTGGTCCAGGAGTTGCTGCCGCAGCGGCAGTTCAACGAGGGGATGGCGGTGGCGGTGTCCGGCATCGTGGTCGGCATCTCGGCCGGGGCGGCGCTCGCCGGGACCCTCGCCGAGCGGGCCGCGCCCGGCACCGGCTACGCCCTGCCCGCCGGGGCGGCCGCGCTCGCCCTGCTGATCGCGCTGACCGGGCGGCGGCACCTGCGGGCGTCCGAAGACGCGCCCCTAGCCGCGGAAAATGGGGCGCGGGTTGTCAGTGCCTCCGTCTAACTTCGAGTCATGGCGGAAATCACCTACGTCCGAGGCGATGCCACCACGCCCCAGGGCAAGGGCGTGAAGGTGATCGCGCACGTCTGCAACGATCTCGGCGGCTGGGGCAAGGGCTTCGTGCTCGCGCTCTCCAGACGCTGGCCCGAACCCGAGTCGGCCTACAAGCGCTGGCACCGGGAGCGGGCGAAGAACGACTTCGGCCTCGGCGCCCTGCAGTTGGTGCAGGTCGAGCCGTACGTCTGGGTGGCCAACCTGGTCGGCCAGCGCGGCATCCGGACCGGGCGCTCCACCGGAGTGCCGGTGCGGTACGAGGCCATCGACACCGCACTGGCGGCCCTGGGCGGGCGCGCGCTCGAGCTCGGCGCCTCCGTCCACATGCCGCGGATCGGCTGCGGGCTGGCGGGCGGGCGCTGGGAGAAGGTCGAGCCGCTGGTGGCCGGCCGGCTCACGGCGCGCGGCGTGCCGGTGACGGTCTACGACGTCGACTGACCGGCGGCCCGACCGGCAGCCCGTCCGACAGCCCGACCGACGGGCGCGGCCGGCCAGGCGTACACGTACTCGGGCAACAGGTGCCCGCCCCGGAACACGCCCTCCTGCTCCCTGATCCGCTCGCCGCCCTCGCGTTCGTAGAAGGCGATCGCGCGGGTGTTGTCGCGCAGCACCTCCAAGTACAGCTCGGCGCCGGGGAACCGCTCGGCGACCTCGGCACGGGCGGCGGCCAGCAGGTCGCGGCCGATACCGCCGCCGGTGAGGCCCGGGCGGACGTGCAGGTTGTCCACCAGCACCCGGCCGTCGAGCTGCGGCACCAGATAGACGAATCCGACCACTTCACCGGCCCGTTCGGCGACCAGCAGGACGGGCGTGTTCTCCGGCGCCCCGTAGTCGACCGTCAGGCGCAGTTCCCACAGCTCGCGCCGCTGGGCGCCGAGCCCGTTCCCGAGCGCTTCGTCGGGGACGATCCCGCGGTAAGTGGCGCACCAACTCTCGGTGTGCAGGTCCGCGATGTCCGCGGCGTCCTGCGCTGCGCCGTGCCGAATGGTGTGCCGCTCTGGACCGGTCATGTGACGAGCCTCCCACAGAGATGGAGTTGAACATGTTCAACCGTACGGTCTACAGTTCCACCAAGGTTTTGAACGCGTTCGAAATGACGGGGGTGGTGTTCGTGGTACCGGATGCGGAGGGGGCATCCGGTGCCACGAACACCGACAACACCGACACCGGGTGGAACCTCGTCTCCGGTTAGGCTCGTGCCTGTGGACGACCTGGCAGCGACGAACCGAACGGACGGCGAGAAGGGTGCGGCCGACGCCTCGGCCGCACCCGGCACGGACGGTGGGCCCATGCCCGGCGGCCGGGCCCAGCCCAAGACCGACAAGAGCGAGGCGACCCGGGCGCTGATCCTGGAGACGGCCATGCGGCTGTTCCAGGAACGGGGCTACGAGAAGACCACGATGCGCGCCATCGCCACCGAGGCGGGCGTGTCGGTCGGCAACGCCTACTACTACTTCTCCGCGAAGGAATTCCTGATCCAGGGGTTCTACGACCGGATGACCCACGACCACGCGGCCGAGGCCAGGCTCCGCATGGCCCACACCCGGGACTTCGCCGAGCGGCTGCAGATCGCACTGGCCTCCTGGCTGGACACGGCCGCGCCGTACCACGAGTTCGCCGCGCAGTTCTTCCGCACGGCGGCGGACCCGACCAGCTCGCTCAGCCCGTTCTCCAACGAGTCGCACCCGGCCCGGGCGGTGGCCGTCAACCTGTTCCGTGACGTCCTCCAGGGCTCGGAGCTGGCGCCGAAGCTGGACGCCGAACTGGTCGAGCTGCTGCCCGACGTGCTCTGGCTGCACCTGATGGTCGTGGTGCTCTACTGGGTCTTCGACCGGACCGAGGACACCGAGCGGACCAGGGAGTTCGTCCGGCGCTCGACGCCGATGGCCGCCCGGGTGATCAACCTCTCGCGCTACCGGGTGTTCCGGCCGATCGTGCGGGACGCCAAGGGGCTGATCCAGGACTTCATCCTGCCCACGATCGGCAAGACGGCCGTCAAGTAGGCCTGTTCGGGGCCGAGTTGCGAACGCCGGAGGCCGGCCCGCGGTGTGCGGGCCGGCCTCCGGTGTCGTTCCGGGCGCTGTCACGGCGGGCCGCTCAGAACTCGGTCGGCGTCCAGGCCCGCAGCGGAGTGCGCAGCAGCAGGTCGGCGGCGGCCGCCGCACCCGGGCGCAGCTCGGTCAGCAGGGCGGCCGCGGCCAGCCGCGGGGCGGTCTCGGCGCCCAGGTAGAGCGCACCCAACTCGGTGGCGTCCAGGGCGAGATCGGCGTCGTCCTCGGTCCGGGTGCAGCGGCCGGTGCCGTCCTCGGCGACCTCGATCGCGAAGCGGCCGGAGGCGTAGCCGAGCCGGTCCTCGACCTCCAGCACCACCCGGCCGGGCGCGCCGTACGAGCGGGCGCCGAAGGCGGCCTCGACGTCCAGCAGCCGCAGCCACATGGCGTCGGAGTTCTCCTTGCGCGGGGTGGCCGCGCGCGGGTCCTGGAGCAGCAGCGGCAGCGGGTCGTCCGGGGCGATGCCCTCCACCACGACCTTGCGCACCCAGTCGACACTCAGCACCAGGCGCCACAGCTCGACGGCGGTAGGCAGGTCGAGGGCGATGAACTCGTCCACGGTGAGCGTGGAGTCGGGGTAGGCGCCGTCCCACTTGTTGTCGACGCGGTAGACGGCCATCCCGGTGACCGCGCCGTCGGCGTCCCGGTGGACGGCGGCGAACGGGGCCTTGAAGCTGTCGCCCGGCACCTGGATGCGGTTGGTGTGGCGCTCCCACCAGATCTCGTCGCGGGCGATCGCGCCCGGCTGGGTGCGGCGCCAGCGGTCGTACAGTTCGGCGCCGAGCTCGGCCTGCTCGGCCAGCGTCACGAAGTCGATCCGGCCGCCGGGCACGCCCGGCAGGCCCTCGCGCAGACCACGGGTGCGGCTCAGGTCGATGTCCCAGCCGCTGCCCCGGGTGGCGGGGCCGAAGCCGAACCGGCCGTAGATGTTGTACTCGGCGGCCATCAGGATCGAGACGGCGCAGCCGCGCTCGGCGGCGGCGGCGAGGTCGCGCCGCATCATCGCGCTGAGCAGGCCCCGGCGGCGGTGGGTGGCACTGACCGTGACGTTGGTGACCGCATCGGCCTGGACGACGGCTCCGCCCGGAACGGTGAGTTCGACGTCGAAGCTGCGGAAGGTGGCGATCTGACGGTCCCCGTCGAAGCCGGCCACCATCCGGTCGAGCGCCCACTGCCGGCGGCGCAGGTCCGGCGCGACGCCCGCGTGCGGGCGCAGGAAACCGAAGTTGAGCGCCCGGTTCCACTCCTCCACTTCGTCCACGGTGACGGCCCGGACCTGGACCCCGTTGACGGTCTCGGCGGCCGTCTGATCAGTGTTGTTGTGCATCGGGCCACCGTACGGTCGGTGTCCAGGGGGCAGCACCCGATTTAATCCGTGTCCGACCCTCGGCGGTGCTCGCCCGGCGTCACCACCCAATGGTTGGTGTGCAGGATCCGGTCGCCGAAGTCGAGGTCCCGCTCGCCGAGCAGCCGGAAGCCGAGCGAGCGGCAGATCCCGTTGGACGGACCGTTGGTGGTCCCCGGGTTGGCGTGCACCTCGCCCCAGCGGCCGTCCGCCGCCGCGGCGTCCAGCACCCGGCGGACGGCCGCCTTGGCCAGGCCGCGGCCCTGGAACTCGGGCAGCACCATCCAGCCGATCTCGGAGACGGTCACGCCGTCCTCCTCGTCCTGCCAGAGCGTCACCACGCCGGCCGCCCCGTCGCTGGCGTCCGGGACGATCACCTTGATCCAGGCGCTGTCCGCCGCCACCAGGACGAGGTCCTTGCGCAGCCGCACCTCCACCTTCTCCCGGGGCAGCGGCCCGCCCAGCTCGGCCATCATCGCCTCGTCGCAGCGCATCCGGACGTACGCCTCGACGTCGCCCGCTGCCACGTTCCGCAACCGCACAGTGCCTCCCCGGGAGTGGTCGGAGCGGCCAGGCTAACCAAGGCCACCGACAGCGGCGCCGGGCGGCGGCGGTCGGCGGCGTTCCGGGGTTCACTGGTCGGTGGACCGTTCCCGCCCGGTGAGGAGGCCGAGGGCCGTGACCAGGTACGTGATCACCCCGGAGGTGGCCCTGCGGCTGGTCGACGGCGGGGCGCCGCCCGCCGTCGGGCACCAGCTGCTGGCCCCGACGCTGCTGCGCTCCCAGCTGCTGTCCGCGCTGTACGGGGCGGTCCGGCGCGGCGAGCTGACCAGGCGGGAGGCCGACCACGCGCTCGACCGGGTGCGCGGCCTGCGGATCCGACTGCTCGGCGACCGCGTCCTGCAGTCCACCGCCTGGACGATCGCCGACCGGCTCGGCCACCCCGACACCCTCGCCGCCGAGTACCTGGCGCTGACCCGGCTCCAGGCCGACGCCCTGGTCACCCTCGACCCGGAGCTGGCGGCGGCCGCGCGGGGCGTGGTGCCGCTGGCCTCCGTCGAGGAGCTCACTGAGGCTCAGGGCCGGGCGTAGTAATCGGGGGTGCCCATGATCCAGAGGCTGGCCTGCTTGACCGGCATGCCGACCCGTGGGGCCTCGATCATCTGGTCGTCGCCGATGTAGAGGCCGACGTGGTGGATGTCGGCGGAGCGGCCGGTGTCGGTCCAGAAGACCAGGTCGCCGGGGCGCAGCTGGCGGTAGCTGACCGGGGTGGACTGGGCGTACTGGTCGGCGGCGAAGTGGTTGAGCTGTCTGCCGCCCTCGCGCCAGGCCATCATGGTCAGCCCGGAGCAGTCGTAGCCCTCGGGCCCCTCGCCGCCCCAGATGTAGGGCAGGCCGATCTTGGAGCGGGCGAAGGCGATCGCGGCGGCCGCGCCCTCGGCCGACCACGGCCGGTCGCCGGGCGGTGCCGCCTGGGCCTTGGCGGCGGCGGCAGCCGCTGCTTCGGCCTCGCGGGCGGCCTGTTCGGCGGCGGCGCGGGCGGCCTCCTCCGCCTCGCGGGCGGCGATCGCCTCCAGTGCCTCGTGCCGTCGGCGCTCCAGCTCGACGGTGGTGTTCCGGGCGGCCGCGAGTTCGGTGAGCAGCTGTTCCCGGCGCCGGGCGGCCGCTGCGACCTCGGTCTGCTGGGCGGCGAGCCGCTGTTCCGCCCTGGTCCGGGCCGCGCCGACCTCGGTCGCGGCCTTCTCGGCGGCCGCGGTGGCGGTGCGGGCGGCGGCGGAGGCGCTGCGGGCGGCGGCGGCCGTGGAGGTGGCGGCGTCCAGGATCTGCCGGGTGCGCGCGCTGACCACGCCGATCACGGCGGCGCGGTCGCCCGCCTCGCGCGGGCCGTGGGCGCCGAGCAGGGCGTTGAGGGCGGACAGTTCGGCGCCCGCGCCCTGCCGGTAGGTCTCGGCGGCGAGCCGGGCCGCATCGTCGGCGGCCGTGGAGCGCTCGGCCTCGGCGGTGGCCGCGCGCCGGTTGGCGGCGGTCTCCTCGGCGCGGGCCCGGGTGAGGGCGAGTTGGGCGCCGTTGTAGGCCTCGACGGCCTGTTCGGCGCTGCGGCCGGCCCGGTCGAGTTCGGTGCGGGCGGCGGTGAGCGCGGTCTCCAGTGCGGCTGCCGAGGCGGCCTTGCCGTCGGCCTCGGCGCGGGAGCGGTCGATCTCCTCGGCGGAGGGGTACGGGCCCTGGCCGGCCGGGGGTTGCGCCTGCGCCGATTCAGCCTCTGACGGGTCCGCCGGGGCGGCCTGGGCGGCGGGGAGCAGCCCGAGCAGGGCGGTGAGGGACAACAGGAGGGTCGGCAGGATCCTGCGTGCCACGAGACATCCCTTCTCACGGGTCCGGAGGGGACGGCGGCGGTCGCCGTGCGGCGCGCGGCCTCGGGGGCTGCGGTCGAGGCGGCGGGGATCCGACGAATCATCCCATCACGTGACAGAACGGTCACTCGCCGCTCATGTTCTCAACTCCGAGGGATTTCACACCTCGAACGCGCTCCGCCGGCCGGGTGACCATCCGATGATCCGACCGGGTGTCAGCTCCGCTCGGGCGTCAAGGGTATGCGAACTAGCGGTGGATACGACGGGTCTTGGTCCGCAGGTGGGGGTGTCGGCCGGGGCGGGGTTCCTGGCCGGTCGGGCCGACCGCGTACGTCCGGTGGCGTCCGGCCCGGACCGCGCGGCGGCGCCGCTGGGCCCCGGCCGAGCGGGCCGGGAGGCCGCCGGAGGCCCCTTCGGCCGGTTGCGGGTGCGCCGCGGGGGCCTTCGCCGCCGCCCCGGCGACCGCGGCCGAGCGGCGGTCGGCCAGCCGCGCCTGGCGGCGGGCCAGGGCCCGGGCGGCGTGCGCGTCGAGGTGGGCGGAGGCCCGGGCGGCCATCCGCTCGGCGACCCGGTGGGCGGCCGGGTGGTTGGCGGGCACCTTGTCGGGCGCGCCGGCGATCAGGTCGAAGAGCCAGGTGCGGGCGCGGTCCGCACGCCGGTGCAGCAGGCGCTCGCGCCGCAGCGCACGCGCCCGGCGGCGGGAGCGCGTGGTGTACCGCCAGCGGGCCCACGGGCTGCTCGGGCGGGCCAGCCGGATCGCGCCGATCCAGGACAGGCCGGGGATCATGATCCCGAGCAGGCCGGTCCACACCTTGCCCTTGAGCAGGGTGATCACCGAGGCCAGCGCGTTCACCGAGATCACGGTGATCAGGCCCCACCGGGTGTCCTCGCCGGGCACCACGCCGAGCGGCACGTACCCGATCAGCAGCAGGGCGGTGAACAGGATGCCGAAGATCACCGCGTCCACCGACTTGCGGCCCTGTTCGCTCCAGTACACGTCGTCCAGGTGCAGGATCAGCGCGAACTCGTCCAGCACCAGGCCGCAGCCGATGCCGAAGGCCAGCCCGAACCAGTCGATCCACGGGGTGCCGCCGTAGGTGGCGAACACCCCGATGCCGCCGAGCAGCAGGAAGCCCAGCCCGAACACCATGTGGTGGATGTGCAGGCCGCCGGGGGTGACGTTGCCAGGCCACCAGCGCACCTTGGCCCGGATCATCCGCACGCTGAACCGGATGAAGACGAAGGAGGTGATGAAGCCGACCAGCAGCAGGAACAGCGGTTGCTTGTGCGCGTTGACGATGTGCTCGCGGTAGCTGTCCAGCATTGTCGTCATGGGTCTTACCTTCGTTCCTGGTCCTGCGTCCTGCCTGCCGTGACATGGCCCGGGGCCCAATAGCCGCCCAACACGGTTCCGACCAGAACCCGGCCGGGACCCGGTACCGGGCTCAACGCGCGGTCAGAACCCCCGGGTGCGCTTGGCCGCCCGGCGCGGCACCGCCGGGTAGAGCGAGGGCAGCTCGGCGCCCACCGGCAGCTTGAGGAACAGCCGGGCGACCTCCCCGCCGAGGTTCACCCCGACGGCCAGCGCCATCGCGATCGCCGCCGCCCGGAAGACCGACACCAGGCCGGTGCTGGAGTGCCCCTGGGCGAAGGCCAGCATCCCGAGGTAGAGCGCCGAACCCGGCATCAGCGGGCCGATCGCGGCGGTGACGTACGGCAGCGCCGAGCTGTTGCGGGCCCGCGCCATCAGCTGGCCGAAGAGGCCGACCAGGCCGGCCGCCACCCCGGTCGCCGCGATCGGGTTGACGCCCGCGTTGTAGACCAGCGCGCCGTAGCTGGCCCAGCCGATGCCGCTGTTGAGGGTGACGAAGGCGAGGGTGCGGCGGTCGGTCTGCAGCAGCGTGGCGAAGGCCAGGGTCAGCACCATCGCGGCGATCATCTGGACCGGCGGGTAGCTGATGCCCACCAGGCTCTCGTCCGGCTTGAGCTTCGCCTCGAAGCCGACGCCCAGGTAGAGGATCATGATCACGCCGATCACGATGCCCGCGACCAGGTAGATCACTTCCAGCAGACGGGCCGCGGCGGTGATGTAGAAGCCGGTCAGGCCGTCCTGGACGGCGGCGACCAGCGCGCGGCCGGGCAGCAGGGCGAACAGGCCGCCGGTGATCACCACCGAGCCGCGCAGGCCCCAGTCGTTGAAGGACAGGATGATCCCGGAGGCGGCGGCCGGCATCGCGGCCGCGACGAACTGGTAGAACTCCGGCAGCCGGCGCTTGGCCAGCGCCGAGGCCAGCCGGTCGCCGAGGACGGCCGCGACGAAGGCGCTGCCGAAGACCAGCCAGGCCTTGTCGTCGAGCCGCCCGCCGACCAGGAAGGTCGCCGCGCCGGCCAGCAGACCGGTGGTCAGGGCGAGGAACCAGGACGGGTACGGGTGCCGGTTGCGGCGGATCACGGCCAGCCGGCGGTAGGCGTCGTTGACCGTCACCTTCTCCGCGGTGATGTCCGCGACCAGCTGGTAGACCGCGTTCAGCCGGGTGTAGTCGGAGGTGCGGCGGCGCACCACGCGGTCGGCGGTGACCGGCGGCTCGACCAGCGAGGGCTGGTGCGAGATGCCGATCAGGGTGAAGGTGACCTGCGGCTCGCAGCGGTCCAGCCGGTAGGCGTGGGCGATGCCGAGCATCGCCGCCTCGACGTCCTCGGCGGCCTCGCCGCTGGCCAGCAGCAGCTCGCCGATGCGCAGCGTCAGGTCGAGGATGCGGGGGACGTTGCGGGCGGCGGCCGCGGAGGGGTGCATCTCGCGGGCGGTGCGCTCGAAGGAGGGGCGCTCGGACATCGGGGTGCGCAGCAGGGTGCGCATCCGGTCCGGCCAGGGCGCCTCGCCGGGGGCGCCGGTGGTCAGCTCGGGGATCGGGATGCCGGTGGGCGGGGTGTAGCCGGCCTCGCGCCACTCCTCGGGGGTGAGGGTGTCCTCGGCGACCGAGCGGCGGCGGGCCGGACGGGCGGGCGCCGGGCGCTCGTCGGACGGGTGCTCGGCGGACGGGTGCTGTTCGGTACCCGGGTCCCGGGGGCGGAGGTCGATGGTCAGCTCGGGGTGCGGCTCCAGAGCGGGCCCCGGCTCGGGCTCGGGCGAGGGCTGCGGCTGCCGCTCGGGGTTCAGCAGCCCCTTGGTCTCCGTGATGGGCGGCACGAGCGGCACCACAGTGGTGGGCTCGACGATCGGGGCCGGGTGGCCGAGCAGGCCCTCGGTGGGCGGTGCCTCGGCGGGGTGCACCGGCTTCGGCGGCGCCTGCCGCACCTGGCGGACCGCCCGGCCTCCCCTCGCCCGCTTGCCCGCACCCGGTCGGCCCCGCTTAGGCACTTCCGCTCCTTGCCGCCCCTGGTGGCCTCCGCCACCGTTCGATCTCGGGTACACCTTGCCTGATCGAACAGCCGGACGCACATGTACGGGACGTCCCGCAATGGAACGCCCAGGCACCTACCCGGCGCGGTGGCCTGCGGTGTCGGCCGCTCCGGACCGGCGGGCCCGGAGCAGTTCGACCGCCACCGGGACCACCGAGACCAGCACGATGCCGACCAGGATCGCCTCGATGTTGTCCCGGACGAAGGGGATCCGGCCCAGGAAGTAGCCGAGCACGGTGACCCCGGCGCCCCACAGCACCCCGCCGACCACGTTGAACAGCACGAAGCTGCGGTAGTTCATCCTGCTCACCCCGGCCACGATCGGGGTGAAGGTGCGCACGATCGGCACGAAGCGGGCCAGCACGATCGCCTTGGGGCCGTGCCGGTCGAAGAAGGCGGCGGCCTTCTCGACGTTCTCCTGCTTGAAGACCCGGGAGTCGGGGCGGCGGAACAGGCTCGGTCCGACCTTCCGGCCGAACAGGTACCCGACCTGGTCCCCGGCGATCGCGGCCAGCACGATCAGCGTGCAGACCAGCCAGAGCGGCTGGTGCAGGTAGGTGCCGCCGGCCACCAGCAGGCCGGTGGTGAACAGCAGCGAGTCGCCGGGGAGGAAGAAGCCGATCAGCAGGCCGGACTCGGCGAAGACGATGGCCAGGATGCCGATCAGGCCGAAGGTGGAGATCAGGGTGGTCGGATCGAGCCAGGACGGGCCGAGGGCGATGCTGGTCACGGTGCGGGCGCTCCTGGAGGTCGAGTCTTGGCAATGCAAGGGTAAAGCAATGACAAAGACTCGTCGGGGCGCGGGATGGTTCCCCCGGCTCACCCTCACAGGGGGGTGAGCCGGGGAGCCCGCACGCTCAGAGGTCGTAGCGCTCGACGATCCCGGCGTGCCGGTCGAGGTCCGCTCCGGCCGCCTCGGCCAGGCCGATCCAGGCGAGCGGGTGCGCCCAGCCGGCCGTGAGCCGGTGCAGCAGCGCGTCGGCGGCCTCCGCCGAGGCGGTCGGCGGGACGCCGAGGGCGGCGTAGATGCCGGGCAGCGTCTCGTCGTCCTCCGCCGGGTCGGTGATCCGGTACTGCTCCCCGCTGTACGCCCAGACCGCGTAGCCGGCCGTCCGCAGGTCGTCCCGGAAGCCGGACCAGGCCTCGTCGCCGGGCCAGGCGCCGTCGATCCAGTACGTGGTGAAGCCCGCCGGGTCGAGCGGGGTCAGCAGGGCGAAGACCGGGCGCCAGTTCTCCCGCTCCTCCTCGGGGGCGTCCTCGGCCGACCGGCCCTCCAGCAAGGCGGGGGCGAAGACCACCACGTCGCCGTGGTTGAGCGTCAGGTCCTCGCCGAGCACCGGCAGGATCCGGGCGGTGGCCGGGCCGGTCCGGACGGCGGGCAGGTCGGCCGTGGCGCCGTTGGTGCGGGTGGCGCGGACGGTGATCAGCTGCCACTCCTCGTCCACCGGGCCCTCGGGCTCGTCGAACTCGATGCCGATCCGGGCGCCGGTGGAGCGGACCACGGCCCAGTCCCGGTTGGCGCTGGCCACGGTGATCAGGTGCCAGAGGTCGGGCTCCTGGACCGTCCGGTGGAGCTGCTCCTCCCCCGCCTCCTCGGCGGACAGCGCGTGCTCCAGCAGCTCCTGGTAGAGCCGCTGCGCGGTGGCGTGGTCGCCCAGTTCGGTCGCGGCGGCCGCGGCCAGCCGGCGGGTGTTGATCCGGCTCGCCTCGAGCGCCAGGATCGCCCCGCACTGCTCCAGCACCTCGGCCCAGCGGCCCTCGGCGGCGGCCCAGCGGGCGCGTATCCAGTGCGCGTCGGCCGGGGCGGTCGCGGCCAGCCGGTCGGCGAGGCGGCGGATTCCCTCGGCGTCCCCGGCCTCGATCAGGACCTGGCCGAGCGTGCCGACCAGGTCCTCGCTGCCCGGGTCGGCGTCCAGCCGCTGCCACAGCAGGTCGGCGGCGGCCCGGGCGTGGCTCAGGCCGCCGAGCACGGTGGCCAGCAGCACGGCCAGCTCGGTGGCGCCCGCGGGCTCGCCCCGGTACTGGTCCAGGGCGGCGGAGAGCAGGTCGGCGCCGGGCTCGACGGGCAGCTCGGCCTCGGCCAGGTAGGCGATCAACTCGCCGGGCGGTGCGGGCAGTTCGGGCACCGGCAGCGCCTCGGCGGCCGCGCGCAGGGCGGCGACCTCCCCGGCCACGCCCTCGGTGCGGCGCAGCTGGGTCAGCTTGCGCTCCCCGGTGGCCGCGAGGGTGAGCGCGACCGTACGGGCGCCGCGGGCGAGGGCCAGCCGGCCCGCCGCCAGCAGCAGGTCCACGCAGGGGCGGTGCGAGCCGGTGCCGTCCAGGTAGCCGACCCAGCCGGCCAGCACGGCGCCCAGCTCGGCGTCGTTCTCCCAGGCCCCGGCCGCGACCAGCAGCTCGACCGTCCGGGTCCAGGTCTCGCGCAGGTCGGCGTGGCGCTCGGCCTCGGCCCGGGCGGGCAGCAGGGCGAGCGCCTCCTCCGTCCGCCCGAGCGAGGCGTGCGCGCGGGCCCGCAGCAGGGCGCCCCAGCGCTGGTCGCTCTCGTCGAGCTCCTCGTCCCGGGCCCGGGCGGTGCGATCGGTGGTGTCCAGCAGGGCGAGCACCTCCTCGTGCCGGCCCAGCAGGTGCAGGGTGCCGGCCCGGGCGCGGTGGAAGCGCAGCGAGACCTGCTGGCCGGCGGCCTGCATCCGGGCGGCGGCGGTGTCCAGGTGGGCGAGCGCGTCGGCGGCCCGGCCGTCGTCCTCCAGGGCGTCGGAGTACTCGCGGGAGAGGCAGTCGTAGCAGGCCCGGCCGGGCTCGATCCGCTCCAGCGTCTCGCCGACCACCTCCAGGCGCTCGGTCACGTACCCGGGGCCGTCGACCCGGGCGTGGCAGATCGCGAAGTCCTGCACCACGCAGACGGACTGGGGGCAGCCGGCCGTCTCCTCCCGGTGGGCGAACTCCAGCAGGTCGACCGCCTCGGGCATGACCGACTCGCCCTGCTGGCGCTTGTTCAGCAGGTTCTGCATCCGCCAGTGCCGCAGGTACACCTCGACCCAGGGCAGGCCGAGGGCCCGCGCGGCGGCGACCGCCTCCGGGTAGACCGCGTCGAGCTGCTCGTTGCGGCCCTCGGTGGCGTGATCGGGCAGCTCGTAGATCGCGTCGGCGAGCCGCTCGTGGCCGGCCTCGCGCAGCTGCTGGTGGGTGTCGCGCACCCAGGCCCAGATGTCGGTGGTCATGCCGGTTCCCCCTGCGTCGTGCTGATGGGTGTGCTGTTGTGGGCCGTGGGCGATCCGTGCGCCCGGGGGCCCGTCGGGCCGTGCGTCACGCGTCGCCCCCGAGGGCGCCGGGGCTGTCCGGGACGTCCGGCAGCCCGGCCGGGACGGCGGCGGTGAGGGCGGAGACGGCGGTGCCGATGCCGGCCAGCGCGGCGCCGAGGTCCCCCTCGGCGGGGCCGGTGGAGGCCGCCGCCATGATCACCTTGAGCGAGCGGAGCAGTCCGGCCGCGGTGGCGCTGCCGGTGTGCCCGGTGCGGTAGGCGGCCAGCAGGTCCCGCACGGCCGGGCAGTCCAGGTTGAGGTAGAGCCGGGCCTTGACCTCGCCGTCGGTGCGGGCGGTGAACGCCCGGGCCAGCCGCAGCGCGGCGGACGGGATCCGGGCGTCGGCCTGGTCGTCCTCGATCCGGGCCTTCAGCTCGGCCTCGCGGTCGGGCACCAGGACCAGCGGGAGGCCGGGCGGGTCGAAGCGGGCCGGGACGAGCTGCTCGCCCGGGTCGGCGAGGGCGCCGGCCAGCCAGGCCGACTCCTCGGCGGGGAGCGGGCGCTCCGGGTCGCGGAACAGTTCGCGGTTGCCCTGCTCGCTGCCCAGCTCGACCAGCCGGCAGCCGCGCAACTGGGCGTAGCGGCGCAGGAACGGCAGGACGGCGTAGCGGTCGCCGCGGGCGATCGGCACCCGCATCGCCCGGTACAGCATCTCCTCGAAGCCGCCGCCGCTGCCGAGCGCGACGTGCACCGCTCCCCCGCCGGACGCCCGCAGCGCGCCCGCGGTGAGGTCGCCCTGCGAGGTGGGCACCGGGACGTCGTCGGCGAGCAGGGTGAACAGCCGGTCGTCGCAGAGGGCGGCGCCGAGCAGCTCCTGGCCGTGCCGGGTGAGGATGCGGCGCCAGACGGCGGGCCGCAGCCGGGCCGTCTCGTACAGGCCGTCCACGATGGCGTCGGTGAGGGCCTTCTGCAGCGCGCGGTAGTGCTCGTCGCGCTGGAGGTCCTCGCGGCTGGCGGTGGGGGTGAGCCGGCTGGACTCGACCACGCCGCCGATGAACCCGGCCCAGCTGGGCAGCAGGTCGCGGGCGTCCTCGGCGAGCAGCATGCCGCGCAGGTAGACGGCGAGGTCGCGGTTGTCGCTGCTGCCGTAGGTGCCGCCGTCCTGGACCCAGAGCAGGCCGACCGCGTCGGTGCCGCCCTCGGCGGCCCCCTCGCCCGGGACGGCCCCCTTGCCCTGGACGGGCAGCACGGGGAAGGCGGTGAGCGGCTCGAAGCGGCGGCCGAAGGCGGTGGCGAAGCGCATCCGGGCGGCGTACTGGTCGCCGTCGGGGTTCTGGCGCCAGGGCACCTGGACGGCGTTGACGGGCTGGTCGTCGTCGCCGACGTAGACCGGGATGGGCAACAGGACGCAGTAGCGGCCGAGGACTTCGCGCAGGGCGTGCTCGTCGGCGAGGTGGGCGTGCTCGGCCTTGAGCGCCAGTTCGACGACGGTGCCGGGCTCCGGGCGGGCGGGCACCGGGTCGACCTGGTACTGCTCGCCGCCGCGGCTGCGGTAGCGGTGGCCGAGCTGCGGCTCGCGGTGCGAGGTGGTGGTGACGGTCACCTCGTCGGCGACCGAGAAGGCGGAGAGGAAGCCCAGGCCGAAGGCGCCGATGAGCTCCTGGTTGCCGGTCAGTTCGCGCAGCATCCGGGTGTAGCCGGTGCCGACGGTGGCGAGGTAGGCGTGGATCTCCGGTTCGGTGAGGCCCGCCCCGGTGTCCTCGATGGCGACGGTCCGCCGGATGGCGTCGGCGCGCACCCGGATCCGCGGCCGGTGCTCGCCGTCCGGGTCCTCCAGGAACCGGCGGGTGTGCGAGTCGTGGGCGTTCTGGACGAGTTCGCGCAGGGCGACCAGGGGTGTGGAGTAGAGGTGGGTGGCGAGGACGTTCACCAGGCCGCCGAGGTCGACCTCGGTGGTGCGCAGGTCCTCGGCGGGGGTGGGCTCGGTCGGGGTGGGCTCGGTCGGGGTGGGCTCGGTCGGGGCACCTTCAGACATGGGTCCTCAGTGTGCCAGTGCGACAATCCGTCGACCATTTCTTTCTATGCATCAGTCGACGTATCAGCGGACCATCGGTCTTCCCTGACGAAATGACGGATTCCGGTCAACTCGGAATTGACCGCTCCCCCACCATCGAGGGAATAGCCACCCGTTCGGTGGAGTTCGTCCACGTCACTGGTGAATGCTGAACGTGCGACGTCAGGCAACGGCGCCACGGAGCGGCCACTCCGGATCGCGCCACTTTCGCACTTCCAGCTCAGGGAGACCAGCGTGTCCCGTATTCGCGCAGCCGCCGCCGTCACCGCCCTCGGGGCGTTCCTCCTCGTCGGCGTCGGTGCCGCCACCGCGCACGCCGACAACGGCGCCGGCGCGATCGACCACTCCAACAGCAGCGTCGTGAACAACGTCGGCTCCGGCAACGTCGTCGGCTCCGTCAACGGCAACCTGGTCAGCACCCAGCAGACCGCCACCGGCTCGGGTGCGAGCAACCAGAACAACGGCCTCGCCGTGGCGGGCAACGGCGGCAACGTCGGCGCCCTCCAGGGGAACGGCAACTTCGACGCCCGGGTCTACTACCCGCACGTCCTCTACTAGCCGGGCCGACCGGGCCGATGCCCGGTCGCACCCCACGGGCCGGGTGCCCGCCGCCGTTCCGACGGCGGCGGGCACCCGGCCCCGCGCGTTGCTACGGCGTGTCGCTACGGCCGGTCGCTACGGCCGGTCGCTACGGCGGGTCACTACGACGGGTCGACTCCCAGGACCGCCCCGCCGATCCGCCGCAGGCAGTCACCGAGGTCGGGCCGGGCGCTGTACGGGCGGTTCCGCACCCCGTCGTTGACCAGTGAGAACAGCGCGTGCACCCGGATCCGGGCGGCCACCGCGTCGTAGTCCGGGCGCACCTGGCGCAGCAACCCGACCCAGGTGCGCAGGAAGTCCCGCCGGAAGTCCACCGCGACCCGGCGGTCCGACGGGGCCAGCCGCTCCGTCTCGCTCAGCATCGCGCCCAGGTAGTCGCCGTTGCGCAGCGCGAAGTCGACGTACGCGCCGAGCCCGGCCGCCAGCGCCGCCGCCGGCCCGTCGGCGGCCGCGATCGCCCCCTCCACCTCGTGCCGGAGCCGCTCCCGGCTGCGCACCAGGGAGGCCGCGAGCAGGTGGGCCTTGCTGTCGAAGTGCCGGTAGACGCTCGGGCCGGAGATGCCGACGGCGGCGCCGAGTTGGTCGGTGCTGACGTTGTCGAAGCCGCGCTGGTGGAACAGCCGGACGGCCGCCGCGAGCAGCTCCTCCCGGCGGGGCCGGGGCGCGGGGGCGGGGTCGGGGTGGGCGTCGAGGTTGGTGTCGGGCCCGGTGGCCGTGCCGTCCAGGGACGCCGCGAGGACGGCCGCGACCAGCTCGCGCATCAGCGCCTCGGCCCGGCGGGGCTGCGGCGCGGCCGACTGGTAGGACAGTCCGGCGCAGCAGGAGAGTGCCGACCAGCAGAGCAACTCGGCGTCCGGGGCGGGGAGTTCCGGGCGTTCGGCGCGCAGCACGGCGGCCATCAGGGCGACGTCCGAACGGAGTTCGCGGCGCAGTCCGGCCCGGCGGGCGGGCGGCAGCAGCCGGGCGTCGCGCTGCACCAGGGTGCCGAGCGGGCGGTGGCCGACCGCCACCGCGGCCAGCGCGGCGCCGAGTTCGGCGGTGCTGCCGGCCGCGCGCAGGCCGTCGGCGAGCGCGTCCAGGCCCAACCGGACGGCGCGGTCGAGCAGTTCGGGCTTGCCGCGGAAGTGCCGGTAGAGCGCGGGCGCGGTGATGCCGACGCCGGCGGCGACCTCGGTCATCGAGACCTGGTGGTAGCCGCTGCGGTGGAAGCGGTCGGCGGCCACGGCGAGGATCTGGGCGCGCCGCCCGGGCGGCCGTCGGACCACCATGGCGCGCCTCCCTCTGCATCCCGGGGGCCCGTGCCGGGGACCGGCCCCGAGGGCTGGTCCCGAACCCCGTCCGAAGGCTAGCAAGGATTCACTTCAGTGCCGTGTCGAGCAGGATTTCCGGGCCCGCCGACGCTGGACAGCCGAGGCTACCCGGGATTAACTTGTCGGGCCACCACCTGGTACGTTCCGCCTCCGCCGACCTTCCGGCCGGCACCGTCGAAGGGAGCGCCGCCGTGCGCCGCACCGTGTTCAACGAGGACCACGAGGCCTTCCGGGAGACCATCCGGGACTTCATCGCCAACGAGGTCGTCCCGGTCTACGAGAGCTGGGAGGCCGACGGCCACCCGCCCCGCGACTTCTACCGCCAGCTCGGCGAACTCGGCGTCTACGGCATCGAGGTGCCGGAGGAGTACGGCGGCGCGGGCGAGAGCGGGTTCAAGTACCAGGCGGTGGTCGCCGAGGAGACCGCCCGCGCGGGCGTGAGCTTCGGCTCCTCCGGCGTGCACACCGGGCTGGTGCTGCCCTACCTGCTGGAGTACGCGAACGAGGAGCAGAAGCAGCGCTGGCTGCCCGGCTTCGTCTCCGGCGACATCATGACCGCGATCGCGATGACCGAGCCGGGCGCCGGCTCCGACCTCGCGGGCATCACCACCACCGCCCGGCTCTCCGAGGACGGCACCCACTACGTCCTGAACGGCGCCAAGACCTTCATCACCGGCGGCGTGCTGGCCGACCTGGTCCTGGTGGTCGCCCGCACCGCCCCGTACGACCCGGAGAACCGCCGGGCCGGGCTCTCCATCCTGTGCGTGGACACCACCTCGCCGGGCTACTCGGTCGGGCGCAAGCTGCAGAAGATCGGCCTGCGCACCTCGGACACGGCCGAGTTGGCGTTCGTCGACGTCAAGGTGCCGGTGGAGGACCTGCTCGGCGAGGAGGGCGCGGCGTTCTCCTACCTGACCCACAACCTGGTGCAGGAGCGACTGGCGATCGCGGTGGGCGCGTACGCGGCGGCCGCGGCGGCGGTGCGGTTCGCGCTGCAGTACGTCAAGGACCGCAAGGTGTTCGGCAAGGCGGTGGCCGAGTTCCAGAACACCAAGTTCACCCTGGCCGACTGCCAGGCCCAGGTGATGGCGCAGCAGTCGATGGTGGACCAGGCGCTGGAGCTCTACCAGAACGGCGAGTTGAGCGTCGCGGACGCGGCGGCGGCGAAGCTGTTCTGCACCGAGTCGGCCTCCACCGTCATCGACAAGTGCCTGCAGCTGCACGGCGGTTACGGCTACATCCTGGAATACCCGATCGCCCGGCTCTACACCGACAACCGGGTGTTCCGGATCTACGGCGGCACCAGCGAGGTCATGCGCAGCATCATCGCCAAGTCGATGGGGCTGTAACGGCGTTACCGCTCCCACTCCCCGAACCACGGCGGGCCGCACCCCCATGGCGGCCCGCCGTGCGCACCCGTGCGCGGATGCGTCCGTACGTGCACACGGCCGTACGGGTGGGCGTCCGTACGGGTGGGCTCAGTTGGGCGAGCCGTGCTCCGCGCGCCAGGCCTCCCAGCCGGCCGAGGAGGCCACCTTCGCCTCGTGCAGGGCCCGGTGGGCGAGCGCGCCCGGCGGGGTCTCCATGCTGCGCACCCACTCGCGGCCCGCGGTGAACAGCGCCGCGCACACCAGTGCCGCCCCGGCCGCGCCGAGCACCGAGCCGATGCCGGTCAGCACCACGCCGCCGGCCAGCAGCGAGCGGTTGACCTGGAGCCCGTTCAAGATCCTCTGGTTGGTCGCCATGCCTCCACGATGCGGGCAGTCGGCGGGGGCTGCACCTCGGACGGCGCACTTCGGGCGGTCCGCTGCGGGTGGTCCCACTACAGGCGGTCCGCTGCGGACGCCTCCCGGGTGCGCGCCGCCGGTCCGTCCGCGAACCTGGGCACACAGCCTGGGCACCCGGCTTGAGGAGGAGGCGGCGCGATGCCCGATCTCGAACGGCTCGCCGTGGAGCACGCCGCCCGGGCGGCCGAGGGTCCGCACGGGCGCAGCGCCCACCTGGTGCTGCACGACGGGGTGCTGCGGCAGACCGTGATCGCCCTGACCGCCGGCACCGCGCTGGACGAGCACACCCCGCCCACCGCCGGGAGCGTCCAGGTGCTGCGCGGCCGGGTCTCGCTGACCATCGCCGGGCGGCGGGTGGAGCTGTCCACGGGTGCGCTGGAGCCCGTCCCGCAGGAGCGGCACGGGCTGGTCGCCCACGTCGACTCGGTGGTGCTGCTGACCGCCGTCACCGCGTAGCGGGCGTCAGCGGGCGTCAGCGGGCGTCAGCGGGCGGTGGACGACCCCAGCACGCTGCCGCTGACCAGGCGGAGCCCTTGCAGGAACTCCTGCCCGTTCGGGGCCAGTTCGGGCGCGGCCAGCCACTGGGCGACGTAACCGGCCAGCAGGATCTGGTAGAAGGTGCCGCGGGCGAGCTCCTCCTCGGTGTCCGGCACCTCGGGCAGCCCCTGGAACAGTGCGGCGAGGCCGAGCCGACCCTCCTTCTGGGCCCCCGCGAACGCGGCCGCCAGCTCGGGGTTGTGCCCGGCCTGGGCGAGCGCCTCGAACTGGGCCGCCCAGAGGCCCCGGTGCTCGACGAAGACGCCCTTGAGCCCCTCCCAAGCGGCGGCGAAGCGCTCCTCCGGGTCGTCGGAGGTCTGGTTGGCGGCGACGACCACCTCGCCCATGCCCTGCCCCAGCTCGCCGATCGCCTCGATCATCGCGGCGTTGAGCAGCGCGTCCTTCGAGCCGAAGTGGTAGCCGATCGCGGCCAGGCTGACGCCCGAGGCGGTCGCGATGTCGCGGGCCGTGGTGCGTCCGTAGCCCTTCTCGTACAGGCAGCGCTTGGCGCCGTGCATCAGGTCTTCGCGGTTTCCCATGCCCCCGATCCTACGGAAGGTCTGCACAAATGTCTTGCACAAATGTCTTGGACTGAAGTCTTGGACGAGCGAGTTACACATCTGTACTAGACAAGCGTCTGAAACGCCCGTACCGTCTTCCCCATGACCGCAACCACCGGCCGCGCAGGCCGTCGCGAATGGATCGGCCTCGCCGTCCTCCTGCTCCCGACCCTCGTGCTCTCCATGGACATGGGCGTGCTGTTCTTCGCCGTCCCCTACATCTCCACCGAGCTGGCGCCCAGCGGCACCCAGCAGCTGTGGATCATGGACATGTACTCGTTCCTGCTGGCCGGGCTGCTCATCACGATGGGCGCGCTGGGCGACCGGATCGGCCGCCGCCGGCTGCTGATGATCGGCGCCGCGGGCTTCACCGTCGCCTCGCTGCTGGCCGCCTGGTCCGGCAGCGCGGAGCAGCTGATCGCCGCCCGCGCCCTGCTCGGCGCCGCCGGGGCCACCGTGATGCCCTCGACCCTCGCGCTGATCCGCAACACGTTCCACGACCCCAAGCAGCGGCAGGTCGCCCTCGGCGCCTGGGGCGGCGTCCTCACCGCCGGGGCCACCCTCGGCCCGGTCGCCGGCGGGCTGCTGCTCGACCACTACTGGTGGGGCTCGGCCTTCCTGGTGGCCGTCCCGGTGATGGTCCTGGTGCTGCTGACCGCGCCCGTCCTGCTGCCCGAGTACCGCACCCCCGCCCGCACCGGCCGCTTCGACCTGCCCGGCGCCGTGCTCTCGCTCGCCGCGATCCTCCCCCTGGTGTACGGGGTCAAGACCCTCGCCGTGGACGGCTGGAGCCCGCTGCCCGCCCTCGCCACCGCGGCCGGACTGCTGATCGCCGTCGCCTTCGTGTGGCGCCAGCGCACCGCCGCGAACCCGCTGATCGACCTGAGCCTGTTCCGGATCCGCACCTTCAGCGGGGCGATCAGCGTCAACACCCTCGCCATGTTCGCGATGATGGGCTTCGCCCTCTTCACCTCGCAGTACCTGCAGCTGGTCAAGGGCATGAGCCCGTTCACCGCCTCGCTCTGGTCGCTGGTGCCCAGCGTCGGCGTCGGCGCGGCGGTCGGGATCAGCTCGGCCCTGGCCGGCAAGGTCCGCCCGGCGGCCCTGATGGGCGGCGGCTTCGTGGTCGGCGCGGCCGGCTTCGCGATGATGACCCAGGTCGGTCCGCACTCGCCGCTGGCGCTGATCCTCACCGCGGCGGGCGTGCTGGCGGCGGGCACCGTCGGCACCATGACGATGACCGCCGAGATGGTCGTCTCCGCCGCCCCCGCCGAGCAGGCCGGCGCCGCCTCCGCCACCTCCGAGACCGCCGTCGAACTCGGCAGCTCGCTCGGCATCGCCCTGCTCGGCGCGGCGGGCGCCGCGGTCTACCGCCACCAGCTGGACGGTGCCCTCCCGGCGGGCGTCGACGGCGCCGCACGGGACACCCTCGGCGGCGCGGTCTCCGTCGCGGCCCACCTCCCCGGGCGGCTCGGCCCCGACCTGCTGGAGACCGCCCGCGGCGCCTTCACGGACGGCCTGCACGTCGCCGCCGTCGTCGGCCTGGTCTTCGCCCTCGGCGCCGCCCTGCTGGCCCACCGCCTCCTGCGCCACCTGCCCGCCGCCACGGCCCCGGCCGCCGTCGACACGGAGGCCGTGAGCGCCGAGGTCGCAGAGACCGAGGCCGTCGCCGCCTGACCCACCGCACGGCCCCGATCCACGCGAGTCATCGAGAGCCCCCGCCCGATCCCGGGCGGGGGCTCTCCGCCGTCCGCGCGAAGCGGGCTCTTCCTCTCCTCACCCTGACCGGCGGGATACGGCGAGTGCGGTGGTGGTGGCCGGGACGGGAACAGGCCTACGTCTGCCGGACAGTCGGCCCCGCCCGCCGGGCGGGTTCGGCGATCCCGAAACCTCGGGTGCGGGGCGGGCGGCCGTGCCAGGGTGGGCGCATGGGGACTGAACACGCGCGGGTGCGCGGGAGTTACGACGCGGTGGCGGAGGAGTACCTCGGGCGGATCGGGGGTGAGCTGGCGCACAAGGTGGTGGACCGGGCGCTGTTGGGGGCCGTCCTGGAAGAGGCGGCCGGCGGGCTGGTGGCGGACCTGGGCTGCGGGCCCGGGCACGTGGCGGGGTGGCTGGCCGAACAGGGCGCCCGGGTCGTCGGGGTCGACCTGTCGCCGAAGATGGTCGAGCTGGCCGCCCGCGAGCACCCGAAGGCCGAGTTCCGCGCCGGCGACCTGCTCGCACTGCCCGCCGCCGACGGCGAGTTCGCGGCGGCCGTGGCCCTGTACTCGGTGATCCACCTGGAGCCGGGCGAGCTGCTGCCCGCCTTCGCCGAGATGCTGCGGGTGCTGCGGCCCGGCGGGCTGCTGCTGGTCTCCTTCCACCTGGGCGAGGAGGTGCGGCACCTGGAGGAGTGGTGGGGCCACCGGGTCGACGTGGACTTCCACTTCCTGCGGACCGATGACGTCGCCGCCCGCCTCGCCGAGGCCGGGTTCGCCGTCGAGGCGCGGCTGGAACGGGAGGGCCTGCCCGAGGAGGCCGACACCCGGCGCGGCTACCTGCTGGCGCGGCGGCCGCGGTGACCCTCGTGCGGCAGCCGCAATGACCGTCCACCCGGGGGTGGACGCACCGCCGTCCACCCCCGGGTGCGTGCCGCGGGGGCGCGGCCGGAGGACCGTAAAGGGGTAGTCCGCGACTGTCAGGAGCCCCCTCATGTCCCTGCCGTCCCTCCTCTCCCTGCTCGGCATCCTCTGCTGGGTCGGCTACGAGCTGCTGCTGCGCCGCCGCGAGGACAGCGCGGCCGGCAGTTGGCGCGCCGACGACCGCGACCGCGGCTCGACCCGGCTGCTGCTCGGCTGCTACGCCGCGTCCGTGCTGGTGGTGGTGCTGTTCGAACGCGCCGACGTCGGCGTGCTGCCCACCGAGCCGCGCTGGTTCGGGGTCGCGCTGGTCGCCGCCGGGCTCGCCCTGCGCGCCTGGGGCATGCGGACCCTCGGCCGCTACTACACCCGCACCCTGCGCACCGTCGACACCCAGAGCGTGGTCCGCACCGGCCCGTACCGGCTGATCCGCCATCCGGGTTACGCGGGCAGCCTGCTGGTCTGGACCGGCTACGCGCTCGGCACCGGCAGCTGGGCGGCGTCCCTGCTGGTCACGGCGCTGCTGCTCGGCGCGTACGGCTGGCGGATCGCCGCCGAGGAGCGGCTGCTGCTCGGCGCCTTCGGCCCGGCGTACGCCGACTACCAGCGGGTTTCCAAGCGGCTGGTGCCGTTCGTCTACTGATGGCCGCTGACGGCGCGGGCGCGGGATTCGTCGTCCGGGCCCTCGTGGTCCGCTTGAACGGCACCCGGTTTTCGGCCAGCGTTTCCCAGCCGGTGTATCCGTTCGGCGTCAGGTCCAGGCATACTGGCCGACAGGGCCTAGCGCCCTCCGTGACTCTAGACAAGAAGGGACCGGTGGCCAGGGATGCTGCGGAACGGTCTTGAGCCCTGGCACATCTTGGTGGTGCTGGCGGTCGTAGTCCTGCTGTTCGGATCGAAGAAGCTGCCGGAAATGGCGCGCGGCCTCGGGAAGTCGATGCGCATCCTGAAGGCGGAGACCAAGGCGATGCGCGAGGACGGCGGCGACCAGACCGACGCCGGCACCGCGCAGAGCACGGCCGCCCCCCAGCAGGACGCCGCCCGTCCGGCCGTCACGCCGACCAACGTGACCAAGGCCACCGAGACGAAGCACACCGAGACGACCGCCTGAGTCGCCTGAGCTTCAGCTTCCGTCGAGCCCCCCGGTGAGTGCACCGGGGGGCTCGACGCTTTTCCGAGCTTTTCCGAGCCTTTCCGATCGGAGCAGTCGGACGGGCGGGGCGGGCCCGGGTGGACCAGGCTGGGCTGGATGTCCGAGAACCCTCCTCCCCCGCCCACCGACCTCCGGGCCGGGGCGTGGCTGCTGGGCGCGTTCACGCTGCTGACGGTCGGGTACTTCACGCTGCCGCTGGAGTGGTTCGGCGACCGCCGTCCGGTGCTGAGCTGGACGGTCTTCATCGCGGCGCTGGGTGGGTTGAGCTGGATGATGGTGGCGAAGATGGTCGGGGTGATGCGGGGAACCGCGAAGCGGCCGGTAGCCTGGCTGGCCTTCCTGATCTTCCTGGCGATGATCATCTTCTCGGCGACGTACTACGCGCTGGGCTCGCACAAGGCCGAGTTCGCGGGGCTGGAGACGCGGCTGGACGCGCTCTACTTCACGGTCGTGACGCTGGCGACGGTGGGGTACGGGGACATCACGCCGGCCGGGCAGACCGCGCGGCTCGTGGTGGTGCTGCAGATCGGATACAACTTCGTGTTCCTCGCGGCGGCGGCCGGGACGGCGTCCCGGACGATCCGGGGGAACGTGGAACGGCGGATCCGGCGCGACGGGTGAATCCGGGACGGCGGGGCCGTGTGTCAGTCGTCCTCGTCGGGCGGCGGCGGGGTGGCACGGAGGGCGGTGACGACACCCAGGGCGACGGTCGCGATCGCCAGCGCGAGGAGGACGGCGAAGGCGGCGGGGATCAGGAACCGCACGTGGTGTCCCGGTGGTCGCGCTCGGCGTCGAGGAGGAGGGAGAGGAGGTTGAGGAGGGTCGAGGCCGGGGCCGTGTTGAAGCAGACCAGGACCCGGCCGTCGATGGTCTTGTCGGTGCAGGCCGAGGGGAAGATCAAGCCGAACTTCCGGCCGCGCTCCTGGACTTCGGCGAGGAGCGTACGGATGTGCTCGTCGGTGTAGTGCCGGATCCGGGGGTCGGTCGGCAGCATCGGACGACGGTTCACGCGGCACCGTCCAGGTCACACTCGAACCAAATGCACTTGCCGCGCTCCTGCGGGTCCACGCCCCAGCGGTGGGTGAGCCCCGCGACCAGCTGGAGCCCCCTGCCGGACGTGGCGAGGGGGTCGGGGGCCTGCGGAGCGGGGAACTTGGGGCTCTCGTCGGAGACGGAGACCCGGAGGGTGTTGTGGAGGAAGAGGATCTGGGTGACCGGCGCGGGGGTGTCGGCGTGCTTCCAGGCATTCACCAGCAGCTCACCGAGGGCGAGTTCGGCGTCGAAGGTGGCGGAGGGGTGCCAGCCGGCGCGGACCATCGCGTCGCGGAGGGACTGGCGGGAGAGGGCGAAGGAAGGCGTGTTGAGGTGACGCATGGGAGATCTCCCGGGCGTGTGGGGTGTGGAGAACCGGCGGATACGTCACCGTGAACCAGGCCGGGCAGATGGGCACGGCTGCTCTGCGGTGCTTGCCAGCAAGCGTTACTGACGACCCGTCGGATCGATGTGACATCAACCATAGCGCCCATCGACCTAATCTTAGGTCGATGGGCCGAAGTTCCCTCTCCCGGGGGACAGATGGCCCCATCGGCTAGCGGCGCGGCACACTGGACCCACATGATCTGAGAGGACTCCATGCCAGGCCGCCAGAACCCAACATTCCGTCAGCGCCGCCTGGGCGCCGAGCTTCGGAGGATGCGCGAGCAAGCCGGCCTCAGCGGCAACCAGCTTGCCCACATGCTCGGAGTAAGCGCTCCCCAGGTCACTCAGATGGAGAACGGAAAGACCAGTGCCAGCGCTGACCGAATCCGGACCATTGCCGAAGCCTGCAAGTGCGAGAATCTGCCACTCATCAACGCCCTTGGCGGCCTCATTACTTCACGCAGGAAGTCGTGGTGGGATCAGTATCGCGACGGCCTTCCTGACGCCCTACTCAAGACCGCCGAGCACGAAGACTTCGCTGCCAGTGTCATTCGGTCGTGGACGTCCGCCATCATCCCAGGCCCTTTGCAGACAGAGGACTACGCGCGAGGAGTGTTCAGTCGGCGGATCCCTCCGCTCTCTACGGAGGAGCTCAACCTGCGCATCGAGTTCCGCTCAGAACGCAGAAGGAAAATCTTTCAGCACCCGAGCAAGAGCCATGAGGCCTATCTCCACGAGTCCAGCCTCGTCACACGCTTCGGGGGCACTGATGTGCTGCGGAACCAGCTTCACTCCCTGATAGACGACTCCCTCCGAGAGGATGTGATCATCCGCATCGTTCCATTCACAGCTCACACTTACCCAGGTCCGATCGAAAACCTGGTCTACTCCTTCGGGGAGGTCCCCGAGCTCGACACAGTAGAGGTGGAGTTGTCGCGTAGCCCGATCTACCTCGATGACCCGACCGAGCTCGCGTCCTATCGCAAGGTCTTCGACCACATCGCGCGCGCCGCGCTCAGCGATGAGGACTCCCAGGATCTGATCCGGCAGACGCTCAAGAACTTGAAAGGCTGAGATGTCTCAGAACCAGTGGCAGAAGTCGTCCTTCAGCAGCTCCGGAGAAATGTGTGTCGAGATCCGCGCGATGGCTGGGGCGGTTGAACTCCGCGAGTCCGACGAAGGCGAAACCATCCTCCGCACCACCCCCGCCACCCTCGCGGCCCTCCTCAACGGCCTCAAGGCTGGCGAATTCGACCACCACGCCTAACGCTCCAGCGGCCCCCTCGCGAGCGCGCGAGGGGGCCGCTTCACACACCTCCAGGAGGCCAGATGTCCAACCCCCAGTGGCAGAAGTCGTCCTTCAGTAGCTCCGGCGATAACTGCGTAGAGGTCCGCAGGATCACCAACCTCATCGAACTCCGCGAGTCCGATGAGGGCCACCTCATCCTCCGCACCAACCCCGCTACCTTCGCCGCCCTCCTCCACGGCCTCAAGACGGGCGAATTCGACCACCACGCCTAACACTTCAGCGGCCCCCTCGCGCGCTCGCGAGGGGGCCGCTTCACACATCTCCAGGAGGCCAGATGTCCAGCCAGCACTGGCAGAAGTCCAGCTACAGCGGCGCGACCAACGAATGCATGGAGGTCCGCACCGCTGACGGGCTGGTCGAAGTCCGCGAGTCCGACGAAGGCGAAACCATCCTCCGCACCAACCCCACCACCTTCGCCGCCCTCCTCCACGGCCTCAAAACCGGCGAATTCGACCACCACACCTAACCGTTCGACGGCCCCTCGCGTGCACGCGAGGGGCCGTCGACACACCCCAGCGACCGGCGAGCCTGGCAATCACCCGGTAGGCCAACGGGCCGTAGACGGCACTCTCCGCCAGCGCCTCCCACGCCCGGATGTGAATCGCGACGTCTGCCGGATCGTCCAACCACATTTCCGCATGCCAGGACTCGGTGATGACCAACGCGCCGTCGTGAATGGAGAATCCCACTCCCGCGGGCACTCTGAGATCGGCACCGAACGGCACGATCCCGAGTCGGACATTCCCATGCGTCAGCCAGGGGGCCAGAGCCTCCAACTGGTCAGCCAGTACGGCCGGCGGGCAGAGCCGGGATACAAGGGCGCCTTCCCACACCAGGAAGTGGAACGATCGCGACCGATCGGCGAGAACCCTCAACGGTCTGTTGCGGCAGTACTTCCCCAAGGGCACGGACCTGGCCGTTCACGCCTCCGAACACCTGGCCGCTGTCGCAGCCGAACTCAACGGCCGCCCACGCAAAACGCTCGGCTGGGAAACCCCAGCCGAACGCCTGCATAAACTGCTCGCGGCCTAGACAACCGACCACGTGTTGCAACGACCCCTAGAAACCGCCTGCGCGACGGGGTCAGAACCCAACATCGTCATCAGTCTTCTAGTAGTAGGCGTACGCGGCCCCCTGGGCGACCGCGTCGGCGCTCTCCCCCAGGGAACTGGACAGGTAGTGCCCCTGGTCGGCCAAGTAGTGTCCCTGCCCCTGGGACTCCACGTGGCCCCCGCCGTTGGTGACCGCCGCATTCACGCGGTCGATACCGTGCAGCGGCGCCGCGACGGCGAGCACCGCGGTGACCACCGCGGCGCCGGCAACGGCTGCCTTCACGAATCCACCTGTCACATCAGGCATGGATACCTCCCCCTCTGGTGCCCGCCTGGAAGACGGGCATGGATCTGCCCAGCCAACCACCCCGCAGCTGGACGCTCAAGCCCCTTTCCCACAGCCCCACCGCGCCACGGTCGACTCACGGGTACAACGGCCGACGCCAGCCGCTCCACCAACCGTCCGGGGAACCGGTCCGGTCGTCCAACCACGGCTCAACGTCCGCGCCGATCACCTCGACAATGACGCCACGGTCGCCGGGAGCAGGAGTCACGAGGCATGACGGTGCCTGGCGCAGGGAACAGCGTTGACAGCAGGGCCGCGGCGAACCGCTGTGAACGGCCGCCTGGGGCTGTCTCGCGGCTTCTGTTACGCGATGAAGGCCTTGTCGAGATCCGGCTGGATGCCGGTGGTGGTCCCGGAACTGCTGGTAGGGGTGGACGGTCGGGTCACGGCGTCGGCGCTGGCGATGCCGGGTACGGTGAGTAGGGCGGTGCCGACGAGGGCCGAGATGGCGATCGCGCGCTTGATGGAATTCATACCTGATCGTCTATCAGGCGGCGCACTCGTCCAGCAAGGACTTCCGCGGGTTTCGGCGGTAGACCGATGGTCTCGGTACCGATCGGGTGGCACCGGCGGTGCCGGCAATGTGGGGCGAGCTCGAGGCCACTTTCCGGGCCGTCACCTGAGATGTTCGGGACGTCGGCTGGGGCGTGGAATCCGGCTCGGGTCGGAGCCGTCGCGCCGCCGTGCCGAGCGGTTGGGATCAAGACAGGCGAATTCGACCTCCACGCCTAACGGGCGGAGTGGGAAGTCGGCCGGGCCGACTTCCTGCGCCCGACCACTCCTCCGTCCCTATCGGGGGTGATTCAGGGGTGGCTCGGGGCTGGTCCCGATACCCAGGGCCCCGGCGGGCCGGGCACGCTGGTCACGTTGCCGAGTTGACGACCGGAGAAGGAACAATGACCGCTGGAATCGCGCCCCGCTTGCTTCTCGCCCCGGTGCGTCTGCTGAACGTGCGCCGATCCGGCGCGGCGCGACTGCCGTTGGGGATCGTTCTCTCCCTGGCCGCCGTGATGCTCTGGTTCGACCTCCTGGCGAGGGGCGTCTGCTTCCCCCTGACCCAGCCGAACACGGAGACGTCCTGGGGCGGCCCGACCATGGCCGGCGCCTGGTTCGTCCACTTCGCCCTACTGGCCGCCCTCGTCCTTGCCCTGCACACCGCCGCCCTGGCCCTCGGCCGCAAGGCCCCGCGGCATTGACCGCGAGGCTGACGCCTCAAGCGATCAGTCCGCCGGTCGGTCTCAGCCCGAGTTCTGCAGCCGCTCGAGCAGGTCGGCGTCGCCCTCCGTCCGCAGCGCGTCGTTCGGGACGCGCTTGTACATGAGCAGGGCCATCTCGCTCGCCGTGCCGTAGATGGCGGCGGTGGGCTTGCTCTCGGCGGCCTCCGCCGCGGTGAGGCGGGTGAAGCGGTTGCCGGCGGCGTCCACCGTCTGGCGCCAGGAGCCGCCCTCGGCTGCGTGGTAGTCCATGGTGGCGGGCTCGTGCGGCCACGGGACCGTGTTGGTGCAGACGGTGGCGAGGAACTCGTCGATGGCGTCGACCGCCTCGGTCGTCGGCAGCTCCTGCGGGGCACCGGAGGCCAGCTGGGCGTCATAGGTGTGGATCAGCGACTCGTGGACGCGGCGGCGGGCCACGGCGGCCCCCGTGTGCAGCGAGGCCAGCGGCTGCCACCAGGCCCAGCAGGCCCGGTCCGGGCCGGCCTCGCGCAGAGCGGCGAGCAACTGCTCCGTCGAGTCGGCCAGCCAGGTTATGAGGGCCTCGCGCTCCCTGGGCGCCACCAGCCCGTCCTTGCTCGGCCACTCGTCGCCCGGTGCGGTGTTCAGCACGATGTAGGCCCAGAAGCGGTCCCCCTCGCTGAGGTGGTTCGCCAGGTCGTACAGCGTCCAGCCCGGGCAGGACGGGACGTCGGCGTCGAGGCTGGGGGCTGCGGCGACGGCGGCGCGGAACGCGGCGGACCGCTCGTCGAGCATCTGCAGCAGGGTGGGGAAGGAGAAGTGCTCAGTCACGCACACCTTGTATCACCCGGACCGGAACGCTCGCACTCGATTAAGAGTGCAGCCGAGCAGGTCAGGGCGATGGCGAGCGGGGTGCCGTGAGCCTCGGCTCTGCGCGTCGCCCCGGGGGTGTACGCCGGATACGCCCTCGGGCCGATGGCCTGGGAAGAGGTGACATCCGCCGGCCGACGCGGTGGATCGTGGTCCGTTCGTAGGTTCGTCGTCATGGCGAATGCACCGATGATCGAATCGACCCGCGAGCGCGCCGCTGCGAACAAGCAGCCCGCGCAGCATCGGCGCCTTCGCCCTTGCCGGTGGCCCGAGTTGGCACTCATCGGCTGTGGAGTCGCGGTTCTCGCCTGGGCGTTCATACTCTGCACCACCCTGCCGGCAACAGCGACCGCTGTGCACTGGTCGGCCGCCTGGGCCGGGCTGGATGCCATGGAGGCACTCGGCCTCATCGCCACCGGGGTCCTGGCCGCTCGTGGCGATCTCCGCCGGGCCCTGCCCGCCGCGGCCACGTCGATGCTGTTGCTGGTCGACGCCTGGTTCGACCAGATGACAGCGGGGCCCGGCAGCGATTTCGCCGTGGCGCTGGCCATGGCCTGCTTCGCCGAACTACCGCTTGCGGTGGTCTGTGCCCTCGTCGCCTGGCGGGCGCTCCGCGCTCCGCCACCACCGCCCGTCTGACCGACCGTCAATCACTCACGACAGAGGACTCTTGATCATGAATCTTCGCACTGCACTCGGTCGCCCCGGAGTGCGATGGGGGTTGACCGCGGCGGCGGCCGGCGCCGCGGCCCTGTCCTGGTGGGCGTTCGACTCCGCCCCCTACCCGTACGCGCAGCGCTGGCTCCTCGATCTGCCCTTGCCCCTGCTCAACCAGGAGCGGCTCGACTCGATGCTGGAATTGCGTCAGGGCGAGCGGGTTCTGGAGGTCGGACCGGGCACCGGCCTCCAGGCCCTGCGGACCGCCCCGCAACTGGGCACTGCCGGTCGACTCGACATCGTCGACGTCCAGCAGGAGATGCTCGACCACGTGATGAGCCGGGCCACGCAGCGCGGTCTCACCAACATCGCGCCGACCCGGGCGGACGCCCACCACCTGCCGTTCGAGGACTCCGTGTTCGACGCCGCCTACCTGGTGACGGCCCTGGGTGAGATCCCGCAGCCGGAGGTGACGCTGACGGAGCTGAGCCGGGTGGTGAAGCCGAACGGACGGATCGTGGTGGGCGAGTTCTTCGACCGGCACCAGGTGCGGCGCGCCACCCTGGCTCGCCATGCCAACGCTGCGGGGCTCCACGTGACCCGGCTGATCGGCCCGCCGTTCTCCTACTACGCCCGGCTGGCGCCATGCCGACCGGACGAATCACGGGCGCCGCTGACAGCCGCCGGCACCCGTCACCGCGCCGCGGTATAGGGAACGGGCAGCGGCAAACGCCGCGTTCGGATGTCAGTGGACGTCAAGAGGAGCTATCAGTCCAGAAAGATCGCGGCGAGGCGTGGCAGGCGGCGGCGCGTCTCATCGTCGTCGGCGACGTCCCACCGAGCTCCGACCGGCTCGGTTATGACGCTGAGCGGGCCGGCCTCCGGGGAAGCCTCCAGCGCCTCGTTGAGCCCGTCCGGTTCACCGGTGAGACACCGGTAGGCCCGGTGGGCCACCTGGCTGAAGTCCTCGTTCCCGATGAGCACTTCGCCGCCGTCCCGCACCGCCGGATGGTCGGCGAGCGAGTCCGGATCCGCGAGCGCGCGCTCGTACCAGTGCCGGCCGAGCGAGATGAGGCCGTCGCGGAAGTCCATGAACGCGTCGTCGGACCACCAGCCCTCGATGAGGAACGCCGCCGCCCACAGGTCGTACCGGTAGGCATCCTCGCGCAACTGCCACTGGCGCAGCGAGAATTGAACGATCTCGGCAGGCGTGCGACTCACGAGCCGCTCCTCGCACGCGCGCCCGATCGCATCGCCCCGATCGTCGAGGTCCAGTTCCGGTTCCAGCGCCTCAACCTCGGCGCACGCCTCGCCTATCAGGGCCCAGAACTCCTCGACATCCATCACGGCCCGAGTATGCCAGGCGCTGGTGACACCACGGGCGCCACCCAAGGGGGCTGAGTTCCGGGGACATCTGATGCGTCGTCACACATTTGATCGGAAACTCCCGCAGTGCCAGCGTGATCACGATCTACCGCTGGAGCCTTGGGCGAATATTCGAGAATCATCGCCCAGCAGGGGGCGGTTCCACGGCATCCTGATGTCGCCTGACCGACCTCGAAGGGAGCGGCTGTGAGCCGACGTCTGCGGTACATCGGGAGCAACTCCGGAAACAGTGGATGCCCGACGCTCTACGAGGACGTGGAGAGCGGGGAGGTGATCGTGCAGGGAGACGCCGTGACGGATCCCGACGAGATCGCCCAGCTCCGCAACGTCAAGCCCGGCGAAGCCTTCGTGACCGTGCCGCGTGAGCTGCTGGCCGACTTCGCTCCGCGCGATGTGAACCGAGAACCCGTGCTGATCAGTTATGACGAGTTCGAGAACATGTTCTCGACCTTCCAGCACACCACTTTCCGACTGGAGACCCGCCGCAAGTACCGCTCCGACGAACTGAGCGAGACCTACCGTCGGTTCGTTGCCGGGCTCGACCCGGAATGGGACCTGGACCACCCCTGGTGCCTCGAGCGCCGCAAGCAGTCCTCCCTGGGCAAGCGGTTCGAGCGGGTGCGGATCATGGACAACCCGCCCACCCTGGGGCAGCGGTACCTGCTCAACAACTCCGAGCGGAACGGAAAGGTCGGCGAGGACATCCGCTACCTCTGGCGCGCCGACGCCGAGCGGCTGGGCCTCCCGAACGAGGACGCCTGGCTTTTCGACTCGCGCGTCATCGCCCTGTTGCACTTCGACGCCGACGACGACCTGACCCAGATCGAGCTGATCACCGACCCGGTGCGGGTCGCCCGCGCCTGCCAGGAGCGCGACGCCGCCTGGCACTACGCCGTCCCGCACCGCGAGTTCAGGGCTCAGGTACCGTCCGACATGTGAGCACCGACTTCCAGCAAGCCAGAATCGCCCTCGGCCAGCGGCTCCGTGAGCTGCGCGCCGAGGGCGGTTTCACAGGTCGGCAACTGGCCGAACGGCTCGGCTGGACACAGTCCAAGGTCAGCAAGCTGGAGACCGGTCGGCAGACGGCCACCCACGACGACCTCAAGGCCTGGGCCGAAGGTGTCGGGCAGCCCCACACAGCCGCTGAACTGTCCTCCAGATTGCGGGCCTTCGAATCAGGAACCCGCTCCTGGCGGCGGCAGTTGGCCGCCGGACACAAACCGGTGCAGGACACGCTGACCATCGAGTACGAACGCTCGACCGTCATGCGTGCGTGGGAAAACTCCTTGATCGTCGGCATGCTCCAGACGGCCGACTACGCCCGGCACATCTTCAGCGCATACGTGGACCTTCACCAGTCGCCCCGCGATATAGACGATGCCGTACGCGCCCGTATCCAGCGCCAGGAGAGCCTGTACCGGCCCGGAAAGCACTACCACTTCCTCCTGTGGGAACCGGCCTTGCGCGCCGTGGTCTGCCCGCCGGCTGTGATGGCCGCGCAGTTGGACCGGCTCAGCGGGGTGATCGGTCTCGACACCGTTTCACTGGGCATAGTCCCGTTCGAAGCCGCGCTCAAGTTGCCTCCTGCCAACGGATTCTGGGTCTACGACGAACGACTCGTCATCGTCGAGGACTGGCACGCCGAGCTCTGGCTCGACCAACCCGAGAACGTGGCGCTGTACCTCCGCGTCTGGGAGACCCTGTCCGGCGCCGCCGTCTACGGCGCGGATGCCCACAAGGTGATCACGCGCAGCCGCAGGGCCCTCGGGACCGTCTGAAGAATCCCCGCGATCCTCACCCCTCCAGGCCCGGAATATTCGAGAATCACGCGCCCCGCCGCAATTCCCATGCCCCTAACGTTCTGAGCGACGCCCGTCCGCACGACGGGAGTTGAGTGATGAGAACCCGACGGCAAAGGGGAAGCACATGCCCATGTTCGACAGCGGCAAGCACGGCGGCGGCAGCGGCGACGGCAAGGGTGGCAGCGGGCAGGACGACTCCAACAGCGGCAACAAGCACGGGGGCGGCGGCAGCGACGAGGGTGGCAACTCCTCGGACGGCCGCGGTCCGGCGACGGGCCGCTGAGCGGTGAGCGACAAGCACGAAGCGGAGGCCGGCCGGGCCCGGCTGGCCTCCGCGCTCCTCGCGAACGGGGCCCTCGCCTCGGACTGGCTGGCGACGTACCACGCCGTCCCCCGGCATTGGTTCGTGCCTGACCTCATCTGGCCCGGGCAGGCGGACGGCGTGCGGCAGGGCGAGTCCCTGCACCGGTTCGCGGACCCGGCCGGGTGGTGGCGGGCCGTCTACTCGGACGTTCCGTTGACGACCCAGTGGGACGACGGCGATCACAGTGGGTTCGGCCGGGGTGCGACACCGACCTCGTCCAACTCCATGCCCACGATGGTGTTCTCGATGCTCGCGGCGCTGGACGTCGAGGACGGCCACCGGGTGTTGGAGGTCGGCACCGGCACCGGATGGAACGCCGCTCTCCTCTCCCTCCGCGTGGGCGCCGGCGAGGTGGTCACGGTCGAGGTGGACGCGGAGAGCGCGGCTGCCGCCCAACTGCGCCTTGCCCGGGCCGGGTTCGCGCCCACCTCCGTGGTCGGGGACGGGGCGCTGGGGCATCCCGGCGGCGCGGCCTTCGACCGGGTGATCGCCACCTGCTCGGTCCGCCGGGTGCCGTACACGTGGGTGTCCCAGGCCCGCCCAGGCGGGGTGATCGTGGCGCCCTGGGGGCCGGAGTACGGCGGGGAGGCGGTGGTTCGGCTCACGGTGGACGAACACGGCACGGCGAGCGGGCGGTTCGTCGGGTCGTCCGCGTTCATGCGGCTGCGCCGGCAGCGCACGCGCCGCGCCGCGAGCCTGGAGTACCTGTCCGGGCCGTGGCCGGCCGACGGGGTCAAGTCCTCGACGCAGCTGTCCCCGGAGGCGATCGGCGACTGGACCGCCATGTTCGCCGTCGGGGTACAGGTGCCGGAGGCCTTCCCGCTGGTCGAGCGGTACGCCGACGGCACGTACACGCTGTGGCTGCACGACACGGCGATCACCTCCTGGGCCACCGCCGACTGGGAGCCGGATGCCACCGCCTACGAGGTGGTGCAGTCCGGGCCCCGGAAGCTCTGGGACGAGGTGGAGACGGCCTGGCACTGGTGGGAGGAGCAAGGCCGCCCGGGCTTCGACCGGTTCGGGCTCACCGTCGGCCCCGACGGCCAGGCGGTGTGGCTGGACCGACCGGACAACCCGGTCCCCGGCCGGAACGGGAAGTCGACCTAATCGACTTCCCACTCCTTCGCCGCCTTGCCGCCTTTCTCGGGTGGTGGGGTGGCGGCGAGGAGTTCGCGCTTCACCTGGTGGTAGTCGGCCCGGGCCTGCGGGTCGCCGCAGGCGTAGTCGGCCCAGAAGCCGGGGCGCTGCCAGCGGGCGTCCGCGAGGCGGGTGCGGCCGTCGGCGATCACCAGGGTCCAGCCGGGCGGGATCCGGGTGTCCACCGTCTCGAAGTCGGCGGGGTCCCAGAGCAGTCCGGGGTCGGGCACGTCGGGGCCGAGCACGCGGATCTGGCAATCGGTGCCGTCGCTGACCATCTCCACGACCGGGTAGACACCGCCCACCCGAATCCCGTCGAACTCCGCGACCGGGATGTCGGCTGCGGGGTGGATGATCTGCAGACACCTGGCTCTCATGAGGGAAGTGTCCCGGATCGTCACCAGCGCTGAGGCCCCGTTACGGTTGCGGCATGAACGGATCGACTGCACCAGCCGGCGGCACCGGCGGCCCGCCCCGGCCCGAAGGGTTGTTGCCTCTGCTGGCCGGCGATGAGGATGTCATCGCGTTCTTCGCCTGGGTCGCGGACCTCGACGCGACGGACCCGGCCGACCACGAGTTGGAGGACGGGGTCCGTCTCGCCTCCGGGGCCCGGCTGGAGCAGTTCGCGCGGGCCAGTACGGGAGACGCCTTCTGCTTCGTCGGCGAGGGCGGTGAGGAACGCCCGGTGGTGTACGTGAGCCTCGACGGCGAGGCCGGCCCGCTTGCCGTCGGACTGCCCGAGTTGGTGCGGCTGTGCCTGGTGGTGCCGTGGTGGCGGGACGTTCCCGGACGGACGACCGAGGAACTCCGGGCCGTCGCCGACGCGTACCGTGAGGACGTTCCCGACCTCGATGAGCGGCGCGACCGTGCGGTCCTGGCGCTCGGTCTCGATCCCGCCGCGCTTCCGTCCGAGGCGACGGCCCTCGCTCGGCTCGCCGAGCTCAACCGAGGGCCGGTCGCCACGGCATGCCTCGTCGTCGGCTACGAGGACGAGCCGCTCGACCCCCTGTTCCCCGAGTTCCGCACCGAGTTCCGCACCGACTGAACCCGACTGCCCGCAAGGCGGCGACGAGCCTCCCCGCCGTCACGTACCTGCTGCTGCTTCCGGTGCTGAGCATGGTGGATCCCCTTCGCCGTGGACTCGTGTGCGAACTCCCTCGACGCTATGACCTGCCGGTCGGCCTTTTCCAAGACCGATTCCGCTATCCCGCCATACCTTCGCGGGCATGATCGGCGCGCCCGCCCAGGGCTCACGCCGGCCGGGGCCCGGTGGTTGGATGTCCGGGTGAACGACCAGCTCGAATCCCCCGCCTGCCCCTGTGTGCTCTGCGACCCCGCCGCTTCCGCGACCGTCCTCGCGCGGTTCCAGCGGCAGAGGCACTGGGGCTCTGAGATGGCGCACGTACGGGACCACGGCTGGCACGTGGTCGGCGTGGGCGGCGGGGAGATTCCGGACTGGGCGTTCACGGTCGGCCTGTGGCACTCGTACCGGATCCCCGAGGTCGCCATGTTCGGCCTGGAGCTGACCGGGCTGATGCACTGGGTCAACGAGGCCGCCGCGCTGCTGCGGGACGGGGCGCCCACGGAGCCGGGCACGCTGCTCCCCGGTGTCATCGAGGGCTATCCGCTGCGGCTCCACCCGGTGGATCCCGGTTGGCACCTGCCCCTGTTCGGGACGGCCGCCGGCTTCTACCGGCGCGCCCCGTTCCCCGTCGTCCAGCTGGTCTGGCCCGACCGCGACCAGCGGTGGCCCTCCGACGAGCGGGCCACTCCCGGCTGCCGTGCGCAGCCCAGTCTCTGGCTCCCGGTCGGCGAGCACCCGGATGGCGTGTGGACGGAGGAGGCCGCCATTCTCTGAGCCGTCCCGCTCCCCCACAGGTTTTTCCACAGGGTGTGGACAACCCTGTGGGTCAACCGTGGGTGGTGTCGACGACGCAGAAGCGGTTGCCCTCGGGGTCGGCGAGGACCACGAAGTCCGGGTCGTCCGGGTAGAGGTCCCAGTCGACCGAGGCAGCGCCGAGGGCGAGCAGGCGGTCGACCTCGGCGGCCTGGGCGGCGGCGCCGTCCGCGTAGAGGTCGAGGTGGACGCGGGGGTGGTCCTGGACGGGGGTCTCGCTGTAGCCCAGGGCGAGCTGGACGCCGGTGCCGCCGTCGGCGGGGACCAGCACCGTCCAGTCGTCCTCGACCAGGCCGTCGCGCGGCACGTAGTCGAGCGCGGCCGACCAGAAGGCGACCGCGCGGGGCATGTCGGCGACACCGAGGACGAGGGATCCGATCGTCAGCACGGCGCCATTATGACGTGGCGTCAGCCTTGGTGCGGCGGGCGTAGGCCCGGGCCGCGCGGACGCGGTCGCCGCAGCGGACCGAGCACCAGTGGCGGGCGGCGTGGGTGCGGACCAGGAAGCGGGTGCACGGGCTCGCGCTGCAGGCGGCGAGGCGTTCGGCGTCCGGGCCGGTGAGCAGTTCGGCCGCGTCGGCGGCGATGACGGCCATGGCGTGCACGGCGACCTGGTCGACCGGGTGGGCCGGGGCGCGGTACGGGCCGTGCGGCTCGTCCCAGCGCAGCAGGGCGGCCGACGAGGTGGCGGCCAGTGCGGAGTTGAGCGCGTCCACGGCCTCGGGCGGCGGCACGGCGCCGTCGACGCGGGCGGCGAGCAGGACCCGCAGGTGGGACCGCAGGTCGCGCAGTCGCCCCGCGCAGTACTCGTAGACCTCCGCGCCGACGGGGGCGAGACCCCGTTCGACCAGCCACCGGGTGGCGTCGGCGGGGGTGGCCAGCAGGTCGAGGCGGCCGGCGGTGAGCGCGAGGTCGCTGTTGGCGAAGTCGAGGGCGACGTGCTGCTCCGAACCCGGTGCGGGCGGCGGGGCGGTGAGGGCGGCATTCACGGTTCTCATGGTAAACCTTGCGCTCCTCCGTGAGGGAGCGTTAGGTTTCATCACGTCAAACAGTGGCTTTCCCCGTGAGGTGAACCAGCATGTCGACCATCCGCGTCTTCGGCGGCCCGACCGCCCTCATCGAGTTCGGCGGCCTCCGCCTCCTCACCGACCCGACCTTCGACGAGCCCGGCGACTACCCGCGCGGCGGCGGCCGCGTCCTCACCAAGACCTCGCCCTCCCCCGTCACCCCCGCCGACATCGGCCCGGTCGACGCCGTGCTGCTCTCCCACGACGAACACCCGGACAACCTGGACACCTCGGGCCGCGCATTCCTGCCGACCGCCCCGCTCGTCCTCACCACCACCAGCGGCGCCGACCGGCTCGGCGGCACCGCGCGCGGGCTCGCCCCCTGGGAGTCCGTGGAACTGGCCCGCCCGGACGGCGGCACCGTCACCGTCACCGCCGCACCCGCGCTGCACGGGCCGGACGGGGCCGAGGCGGTGCTCGGGCAGGTGATCGGCTTCGTGCTCACCGCGCCCGACCTGCCGAGCGTCTACGTCAGCGGCGACAACGCCTCACTGGCCCTGGTGAAGGAGATCGCCGACCGGTTCGGCCCGATCGACACCGCGGTCCTGTTCGCCGGCGCCGCCCGCCCCGGGACCTTCGACGGCGCGCTGCTCACCCTGGACAGCGCCCAAGCCGCCGAAGCCGCCGTCCTGTTGGGCGCACGGCGCGTGGTGCCCGCGCACTTCGACAGCTGGGCGCACTTCACCGAGGGCCGTACGGCGCTGGAGGCGGCCTTCGAGGCGGCCGGGATCAGCGACCGGCTGCAGTTCGCCTGACGGGGGGAGGGCCGCTTTCGGAACCGGACGGAACCCGAACAGGCCTCAGTCGTCCTGGAAGTTGGACGCCGTGTGGAGGGTGGCGTACAGCGCGGACAGCCGGGCGTTCCAGTTGGCGTAGGTGGGGGCGTCGATGGCGCGCTTCTTGCCCAGGTCCTTGATCGTCTTCTGGGCGCCCCGGAGCTCCTGGGCGGCGTCGTCGGGGTTGCCCTCGTTCAACCGGGAGGCGGTCTCGTCGAGGATCTGCAGCAACTCCTGCTGCTTGTCGCGGTCCTTGCCGACCTGCGCCTGGGCCACGACCTGGCGGAAGGACTGGAGCTGGAGCTCGGCGGGCTGGTTGCGCGGGACGGCCTGGGTGGGGGCGGGGAGCGCCGCCGGGGTGGTGGCGGCGGCGGAGGGGGACGTGGCGCTCGGCGTGGGAGTCGCGGCCGGGGCGGTACGGGCGGGCGCCGTCGCGGCGGGCTTGGCGGCGGCGTTGCCGGCCGGCTCGTCGAAGGCGGTCACGGCCAGGGCGGTGATCCCGGCCAGGCCGGCCACGCCCAGGGCGCCGACCACCAGGGGCTTGTTGCGGCGGCTCCGGGCGGGGGCGGGGACGGGGACGAATCCCGGCGAGGCCGGGTGCGCGGCGGGCGGCATCGCCGGGATCGGCGCCATCACCGAGGTGGCCGCCGGGACGGGGTGGTGCGGCGGCGCCTGCGGCGGGAGCAGGGTGGTGTGCTGCTGGTCCGGGTGCACCGGCTGGTTCGGGTACGCCTGGGCCGCCGGGGACACCGGGGACACCGGGGTCACCGGGGTCACCGGCGGGAGGAGCTGGGTGGCGGCCGAGGTGGTCGCGAGCAGCTCCGCCGTCGGATCGCCGACCGCCAAGCCCGGTACGGTGCAGAGGAGTTCGACCCGCGCCGCGGCGGCATCGGCCGGCCGGTGGGCCGGGTCCTTGGCCAGCAGGCGCAGCACCACCGCGTCCAGGGCCGGCGGCAGGCCCGGGCGCCGTACGGACGGCGGCTGGGGCTGCTCGCTGACGTGCTTGAAGGCGATCGCCACCGGGGTCTCGGCGGTGAACGGGGTCTCGCCGGTGAGCATCTCGGTCAGCACGCAGCCGACCGCGTACAGGTCGGTGCGGCCGTCCAGGGCGGAGGCGGTGGCCTGCTCGGGCGAGAGGTAGGCGGCCGTACCGAGCACGCTCGCGGTCTGGGTCAGGTTGCTGGACGAACCGGCCCTGGCGATGCCGAAGTCCACCACCTTCACGCCGCCGTCGTCGGTGATCATGATGTTGCCGGGCTTGATGTCCCGGTGCACCAGCCCCGCCGCGTGCGCGACCGACAGCGCCTCGCACACCGCCGCCGCGATGCCCACCGCGCGCTCCACCGGCAGGTTCGGCTGCTGGACCAGGACGGCGGCCAGCGAACGGCCGTGGACCAGCTCCATGACGATGAACGGGGTGCCCTCGTCCACCCCCGAGTCGAAGACCATGACGATCCTCGGGTGCACCAGCATCGCGGCGTGCTGGGCCTCGCGGCTGAAGCGCTCGGCGAAGCGGGGGTCGTCGGCGAGGCCGCCGTTGAGGATCTTCACCGCGACCTGACGGCCCAGCACCCGGTCCACGCCGCGCCAGACGGTGGCCATCCCGCCGACGCCGAGTATCTCGACGAGTTCGTAACGCCCGTTCAGCGCCCGTCCGATCACCTGGAACTCCCCTCACGTGCGGCCTCCGGGGTCCCGGGCGGCCTCGTGCACCTGTGCACGATAGCCGCCCCGGCCCGGGGGCCCGAGGGGGTGGCGGCCGGGGGACCGGGCAGCGATCCCCCGACCGCCGGATCGGGGTGCGGCCCGCCCTGACTGCGGGAGGGCGGACCGCACGTTCCGGGCCGGCCGGGCCGGGGGCGCGTCCGGGGTGAGCGCCTGCCGGGCCGGCCGGGGCCGGCCGGGTGGACGGTGGGCACGGGGGAGCCGACCGTCCACCCGGGGTCTTCGGGTGGTTGTGCGTCCTGCGGGTGGTGCGGGTGGTGCGGGGTGGTGCGGTTACTGCGGGGTGGTGCGATCCGGGTGGGCGGCGAGCCCGGGGGGAGTCGCTCGCCGCCCACCCGGAGTTCTGGGGGTCATCTCCGGGCCGCCTGATCGTCCTCGGAGTGGCCGGTCTTGCTCGGACGGATGTCCGGCAGGGTGGGCAGGCCCGACGGGGTCGGGAGTGCTCCGCCCTTGCCGGGCTTGGCGCCGCCACCACCGTTGGTGTCCTCGCCGTTGCTGTTTCCGTTGGCGTTGCCGTTGGTGTTGCCGTTGCTGTTTCCGTTGCCCGAGCCGCTGCCGGAGCCGGTGCCCGAGCCCTTTCCGGAGCCCTTGCCGGAGCCGGAGGCACCCGACTGCGCGCCGCTGCCCTGGTGGTCGTCGCCCTGGTGGCCCTGGGCGCCCGCGCAGTAGTCCTGGACGCCGTCCGCCCCGCCGGCCGCCGCGATCAGCGGGGCGAAGAGCGGGTCGGCGGCCAGCTGGCGGGGGCGTTCGCCCTTGCCCGTACGGTCCGCGAAGCCCTGGCAGAGGGGGAGCAGCGCGGCGGGCGGGGTGGGGCGGTCGTCGCCGTGCCCGCCGGCCGTGGGGCCGTCGGGGTCCGGGGAACCCGGGACGGACGGGAGGGCCCGGTGCGGGTCGGTCGTGGCGCCGGTGGACGGCCGGGTGGTTCCGCCCGGGGAGGCGGAGCCGGAGCCGGTGCCGGTGGGGGTGCCGGACGAGGAGCCGGTCGGGCTGCCCGTGGTGGCGACCGTGTGCTCGGGTTCGGACGGGCCGCCCAGGCCGGACGGCAGGTTGCCGGTGCCGGCGGCGACCGCGACCCCGCACAGCGCCGTGGCGCCGAGCACGGCGGCAGCGGCCTTCGTGCTGAAGGCCCTGGCCAGCGCGGCGGTTGCCATCGATCGTCTCCGGATGGGTGTGACTACGGGGTCGGGCGTGAGACTCGCCTCCCGGAACGCGGCCAGGGCGGCCTCCTCCCCGGCCAGTTCCGCCGCCGTCGCCGGGGCGGCGGCCGCGGCCAGCACCCGGGCGAGCTGCCCGGGACCGTCCGGTCCGGTGAGCGAGGCGTCCTGCCCGGCCGACGGGCCGCCCACGGCACCGCCGAGCAGCTGCTCGGCGGCATCACGGTCGATCCGACGGGATCGGTTGGTGCTCATCTCATGTCCTTCAGCGTCGCGGCCCGGCGTTCTGTCACACCCTGCGGAGAAGTTTTTTTCGCGGGCTGTTCCGCGACGCCCGGTTCGGCCCGTCGGGCGGCCGGGAAGCCGGTGGCGACGGGGCCTCCGGCGGTGCCGGCGGTACCGGCTGCCCCAGCGGCTCCGGTGGTACCGGCTGCCCCGGCGCCTCCGGCCGCGAAGGGCTGCTCCAGCAGCTTGGCCAGCCGCCGCAGCCCCCGGTGGGCGGCCATCCGGACGCTGCCGGCCCGCTTGCCGAGCACCCGGGCGGCGCTCTCGGCGTCCAGTTCCATGACCACTCGCAGCAGCACCGCCTCGGCCTGGTCGCGCGGCAGCCGGGAGATCAGGGCCAGCGCGTCGGCGGTGCCGACGGTGGTGAGCGCGCTGCGGGCGGTGTCGTCCCCGGCGGCCAGTTCGGCCAGGTACTCGTAGGGCAGGTCGGCGACCGGGCGCCGGCGCCGGGCGCGCAGGTGGTCCATCGCGCGGTTGCGGGCGATGGTGGCGGCCCAGCCGCGGAAGCCGTCGCCGTCGCCGGAGAAGCCCCGCAGGTCGCGGGAGATCTGCAGCCAGGTCTCGGAGGCGATGTCCTCGGCGTCCTGGACGTCCTCGGGCCGGCCGCCGACGAGCACTCTCAGGTAGCGCAGCAGGCCCGGCTGGACGGTCCGGAACAGCAGCCGGAACGCCTGTTCGTCCCCCTCCTGTGCGGCGCGGACCGCCTCGGTCAGGTCGACGGGAGCGGGGCCCCCGCCCGGTGGTGGGCCGGCGGGTGGTACTGGTCCGGACCGGCCGAGGGGGCTGCCGGTGCCCGCTCCGGGGCGTTCTGCACTCTGCACCCGCCACATGATGCGCCATCCGGGCGAACGGGTCGGCTCCGGTCGAAGGACCGGGCCGGACGGGGCCAAGGTCCCGCCGACTGCTGTCGTTCGCCCGCAGCCCCGGGGCGCCGCCCCCGCCTAGGTTGTCGGTAGGCGAATCGATCCGGGCCCCCACCTGCCCGGCGTCCGGGCCCGGCCTGGACCGGCCTGGACCGGACGCCGGGCCCGCCGACGCGCCCGGCCCGTCCCCGTGACCCCGCGACCCCGCCGCGCCCGTTGTTCCGAGGCCCGCCCGAACCGTTCGGGCGGGCGCTTCCGGGCGCCATCGGGCACGTCCGGGCTCCACCAGCGCCGCGCCACCAACACGAGCAGCAGCACCAGCACCGCACGACCAGCAGGGAAGACCCCGATGACGACTGCCCACGAGCTCCACGCGACGGGACTGCGCGAGCACCTCGCGCCCGCCCTGCGCGCCCTGGGCCTCATCGGTCGGCACCGGACCTTCGTCCTGCCCGACGACACCCACTGGATGCTGCTCGGCCTGGTCGAGCGCCCGACCGCCGACCGGGTCCCGTTCACCTTCGGGCTCAGCCTGGTCCGCCGGGCCGACTGGGCGGCCGACGACCGGCCCGACCCGCTGGTCCGGTACGGCTTCGAGGTCTGGCGGGCCCGGGTCGGCGAGGTACTGCCGGTCGGCGAGGACGTCTGGTGGGAGGTGCTGCCCGGGCCGCGCTGGCAGCTGCCGCTGGACGACGCCCTCGCCGCCGTCCGCGACTACGGCCTGCCGGAGCTGCGGCGCCGGGCCGCGGCGGACCGCTCCCCCGTCGGCGGGCCCTACCTCTCCCCCGCCGAGCTGGAGGACGTCAACGCCGCGCTGCTGACCGCCTCGGTGGCCCGGGTGCAGCGCGCCGAGCTGGCCGCCGGCGCGCTGGTGCTGACCGGCGCCTGGACCCGCGGCGACGGCGTCGCCCGGACGGTGCTGGCCGGAGCCGCGCGGGGCTTCCTGTCCGCCGGGGACGAGCGGTTCCGGGCGGTGCGCTGCCTGGACACCCTGGGCCGGGAGTTGTGGACCTTCAGCCGATCCGCGTGATCCGCATGGTCCGCAGCAGGTCAGCGGGGGTGTCACGGGCCGCACCGTGACACCTGTCATGCGGATCGGGCAACGGACGACACTGCTCTGACGGAGGGTCGGACCGAAAGACTGGAGGCACGACGCGGGCAGCGGCCCGCGGCCACCAGTTCGGGGGAGGAACCCACCATGAGCAGCCAGACCGTCAGCGCCGCCACTGTTCCCGCCGCCACCGCCGCCGCCACCGCTCCCACCGTGGGTGAGGGCACCGCCGCGGCGCCGAGCCCGGTGGCCGCCGGGCTGCGCCCGCTCCTCCTGGACGTGGCCGCCCCGCTGGCCGGCTACTACCTGCTGCACTCGGCCTGCGGTCTGAGCGAGTTCGCCGCGCTGGCCTGGAGCAGCGTCTTCCCGGCCGCCCGGACCGTCCTCGGCCTGCTGCGCGAGCGCACGGTCAACCTGTGGGCCGCGCTGATGCTGGCCGTCAACCTGGCGGGCCTGGCGCTCACCTTCGTCACCGGCGACGCCCGGATGATGATCGCCAAGGACGGCGGGCTGAGCGGCACCGTGGCCGTGGCCGTCCTGATCTCCGCTCTGGTCGGCCGGTCGGTGATGACCCCGATGCTGATGCCCTTCGTCACCAAGGGCAAGAAGGACCGCACCGCCGCCTGGCAGCGGCTGGTCGAGGGCCGGGCGGCCGGCTCGCGGGCGTTCCGCCGCCACGAGCGGGTGTTCGCCGGCATCTGGGGCACCGCGCTGCTGGCCGAGTGCACGGCCCGGGTGGTCGGCGCCTTCACCCTGCCGGTGTCGACCATGGCCTGGCTGTCCACCGTGTTCATGCTCGGCGCGATCGTGGCCGGTTCGCTGTTCGGTCAGATCGCGGTCGAGCCGATCGAGAAGCTGGTCGCCGCCGAGACCGAGGCCGAGGCCCCGACCGCGGCCTGACTCCCGGTCGGCCGCGGCCGGACGCCCGGACGGATTCCCGGGACCGAATCCCGGAACGGATTCCCGGAACGGGTTCCTGGGCTGACGGCCGGTGACCTGGACGGGTTCCTGGACGAACGAACGGTGCCCGGCGTTCGAACAATTCAGGAACCATCGGGATCCCCCGGGAGTCCATATAACGAGGGGGTAACGGAACCCCCCGAGACGACGAACCGGGGAGCCCCACCATGCGGACGAACGCGCTGACCACCACCGAGGACCGCACCCTCGTCTGGGACGGCTGCCTGAACGTCCGCGACCTGGGCGGACTCCCCACCGCCTCCGGCCGCCAGACCGCCCGCGGCGCGATAGTCCGGGCGGACAACCTGGACCGCCTCACCCGCGAGGGCTGGGACGCCCTCCTCGACCACGGTGTCCGCACCGTGGTCGATCTGCGTGACGCCGAGGAGTACAAGCCGCTCCTCCCGCTCCCCGAGGACGTCGAGCTGATCCGCGTCCCGCTGGACGAACTGGCCGGCCCCGCCTGGTGGGAGACCCACGGCCGACTGGACGGCACCCCGCTGGCCTTCCGCCCCTACCTGGAGCACTGCCCGCACGCCGCCGCCGCGCTGGTCACCGCGATCGCCGGGGCCCGCCCCGGCGGCCTGGTGGTGCACTGCGGCGCCGGCCGCGACCGCACCGGCCTGGCCGCCCTGCTGCTGCTCGCCCTGGCCGGGGTCGACCGGGCCGCGATCGCCGAGGACTACCTGCTGAGCGGCCCCAACGTCCGCCCGCTGTACGGGATGCTCGGCCTGCCGGACCCGTACCGCCGGATCGACTCGGCGCTGGCCGAGGCCGGGACCACCGCCGAGGCCGCCCTGGCCGCCACGCTCGACGGGCTCGACCCGGCGGGCTACCTGCTCGCGGCGGGGGTCACGCCCGCCCAGGTCGCCGCCGTCCGGGCGCGGCTGCTGCCCGACGCGTAGGAGGCGGCAGGGACCGGCGGGGGTCCGGGAGGGTCCGGGAGGGTTCGACAGGGGGCGAACGCAAGCTACCCGACGGTAAGCGTCAACCGATGGTTGACGACCCTCGGATCGACAACCTACGGTTGACGCATGGAGAATCCCGTTGTTCCCAGCACCACTCCGCTGCGCCTCGACGACCTGATCGCCGCGATCAAGAAGGTCCACCCCGACGCGCTCGACCAGCTCTCCGACGCGGTCATCGCCGCCGACCACCTCGGCGACCTCGCCGACCACCTCATCGGCCACTTCGTCGACCAGGCCCGCCGCTCCGGCGCCTCCTGGACCGACATCGGCCGCAGCATGGGCGTCAGCAAGCAGGCCGCCCAGAAGCGCTTCGTCCCCAAGGACCCGGGTGCCGTGAACGACCTCGACCCCAGCCAGGGGTTCGCCCGGTTCACGCCCAGGGCCCGCAAGGTCGTGGTGGCCTCCCAGGAGGAGGCCCGCCGGGCGAACAACGCCGAGATCACCGCCCAGCACATCCTGCTCGGCCTGCTCGCCGAGCCCGAGGGCATCGGCGTCAAGGCGCTCCTCGCCCAGGGCGTCACCCCGGAGGCCGTCCGGACGGCGACCACCGCCGTGCTTCCGGGCGCCGTCGAGCAGACGGTCCCCGCGCTGATCCCGTACGACGCGCAGGGCAAGAAGGTCCTGGAACTGACGTTCCGCGAGGCCCTCAAGCTCGGGCACAACTACGTCGGCACCGAGCACATCCTGCTCGCGCTGCTGGAGTGGGAGAACGGCGCGGGCGTGCTCGCCGAGCTGAAGGTGGACAAGTCCGAGGCGGAGACCTTCGTCTCGGAGGCCATCGCCGCCATCATCGCCGCCCGGGACGCCGCGCCCGAGCAGCAGTGAGCCCCTGCGCACCGGCCGTGCCCCGGAGGGGGTGATTCACCTCCGGGGCACGGCACTTCGGGGCGCGTTGCTCAGTTCGGGGAGTCGCTCAGAACCCGGAGATGTGGGTGGTGACGATCCGGACCCGGCCGTCGCCCGCCGCCTCCAGCGCCGCCCGCAGCCGGGCCGAACGGGCCGGGCCGAGCAGCTCCAGGGCCTCGTCCAGCGGGGCCCAGCGGTAGGTGTCCAGCTCGCCGGCCGGGACGGTCACGGGGGTGCCGTCCGGGACGGTGCCGAAGTTGAACATCAAGTGCTCGGCCGGGTGGTCGAGTTCGTTCGAGGGGTGGGTCCAGGAGATGGCCAGCAGGTCACCGGCCTCCTTGACGATGCCGGTCTCCTCCTCCAACTCCCGCTTGGCGCACTCGACCGGGCCCTCCCCGAGGTCGATCGTCCCGCCGGGGAACTGCCAGTGCTCGCGGTACCCGGCCTTCACGATCAGGATCCGGCCGGACTCGTCGCGCAGCAGGCAGCCCGCCGCCGCGTAGATCCGGGGCAGGGACGCCAGCCACTCCTCGCGGGATCTCAAGGGCTCAGCCGTCACGGTGTTCCTCCTGGGGCAGGGTGGGGCAGGGCGGTTCGATCGGCCCCACTCTGCCACCGGACGCGGTCAGGACCGATGAGTCCGGCGCCCGGGACCGGTCCAACCCGCATGGAGAGCACACAGAACAAAACAGCGAACGAAGCCGTACTGACCTGCGACCTGGGCGCCCTGACCGCCCCCGACCTGGCCGTCGTCGACGCCCTCGCCCGCCTGCGGCTGGCCGCCGCCCGGCACCGGGTGGGCGTGGTGCTGCTGAACGCCGGCGGCCCGCTGCGCGAACTGCTGGCGTTCAGCGGGCTCGCGGCACTGCTGCCGGGCGCCGTCGATCCGCTGAGCGGCGTCGATCCGCTGGGCGGTGCGGCACCGGCGGGCGGCAGGGCACCGGCGGGCGGCGGGGCGCCGACGGGCCTATTCGGCGGGGAGCCGGGCCGGGAGGCCGAACAGCGGGAAGAGCACGTCGGTGTCGAGGAAGTTGGTGAGCCCGGTGATCCGGCCCTCTGACACCTCCGGCACGATCAGCGACCACGGCTCGTGCCCGCCGTCCGGGCTCGGCCGGTACTGGGCGAGGGCCGGGCCGCCGTTGGCCGTCACCGGGAGCAGCCGGGAGCCCCGGCAGCCGTGCCCCGGGCCCAGCATCCAGGCGCGGATCTCCTCCAGCCCGCGCAGCCACATCGAGAACGGCGGCATGTTGAGCGTGACGTCCTCGTGCAGCAGCGCGGCCAGGCCGTCCATGTCGTACGCCTCGAAGGCGCGGACGTAGCGGTCCAGCAGCGCGCGGTGCGCCTCGTCCAACGCGGCGGCCGGGCGGGCGGCCGAGGCGTCCGCGGCGAGCACCGCGCGGGCCCGCTGCAGCGCGCTGTTGACCGAGGCGACCGTGACGCCGAGCAGTTCGGCGACCTCGGCGGCCTTCCAGCCGAGCACCTCGCGCAGGATCAGCACCGCCCGCTGCCGGGGCGCGAGGCGCTGCAGCGCGGCGACGAAGGCCAGCTTCACCGACTCGCGCTGGGCAGCCACCTCCGCCGGGTCCCCCGTCTCGGGGAGCACCCGGCCGTCCGGCGCCGGGCCGATCCACGTCACCTCGGGCAGCTGGGTGTCACTCGCGGTGGCCACCGTCACCGGACCGGCGAGGTCCATCGGACGGGCCCGGCCCTTGCGGCCGTTCAGTGCGTCCAGGCAGACGTTGGTGGCTATTCGGTACAGCCAGGAGCGCAGCGCCGCCCGGCCCTCGAAGCCCCGGTGCCCGCGCCAGGCGCGGATCATGGTCTCCTGCACCGCGTCCTCGGCCTCGAAGACCGAGCCGAGCATCCGGTAGCAGTAGCCGGTGAGTTCGGTGCGGTAGCGCTCCAGTTGGAGCTCGACCGGCTCCTCCGTGATCACATCCGCCATGGTGCGCCCCCGTCGTCCCGCCGCGTGCTGGTGAACGGGACGAACGTAGCGCACCCCACTGACAGTCGGCCGGTCAGTGGGGTGCGTCGGCTGGTGGGCCCGCTCCGCCGGGTGGGGCGTTCAGTGGGCCGAGTGCTTCTCGGCGCCGCGGTGGCGGTGTCCCTTGAGTTCCGCGTGCATCGCCGGGGCGGCGTGCGGCAGCGCGGACGCCGCGTCCCGCCCGCCGTGGCGGAAGGCGTCCCCGGACGGGTTCCCGGCGGCGGCGGACAGCGCACCGGCTCCGGGCTTGGGGCCGAGCCGGCTGGGCGTGGTCGCCATGCCCCGGCGTTCCAGCAGTTCCTGGGTGCCCCGGCGGAGCTGGGCGGTACCGCCCGCGGTTCGCTTGGTCATCGTCGGCCTCCCTTCGGCGGCCGTGGCCGGACGGATGCCGGTCCTCGGGGCCGCTCGGGTGTTATGTCCGGATTTTATCCGGTCGGCGGGCCGATGCCACCGGTGGAGCCGGGGGCGGGCTCAGCCCATCTCCTCGTGGACGTAGCACCAGCGCCAGTCCTCCCCCTGCTCGTACGAGCGGATCACCGGGTGGGAGGAGTTGTGGAAGTGCGCGGTGGCGTGCCGCTGCGGCGAGTTGTCGCAGCAGCCGATGTGGCCGCAGTCCAGGCAGATCCGCAGGTGGACCCAGTCCCGGCTGCCGGCGGCCAGGCAGTCGGCGCAGCCGTCGACGGGCGGAAGGGGCTCGATGTCCCGCGGGGCCATGGCGAGGTCTTCGCAGGCGGTCATGGTGGAAGGCTATGACGGCTCCGGCCGGTCCGCCCGCTCAGGAACCGTCCCGCTCAGGAACCGTCCCGCTCAGGGCCCGTCCCGCTCAGGAACCGTCCCGCTCAGGGCCCGTCCGCGGACTCTGCGGGCTCCGTGCGCTCCGGAACCGGGCCGGTGGCCGTCCAACTGGCCAGCAGGGCCAGCTTCTGGGCTGTGGGCGAGCCCGGCGGGGCGGTGTAGACGACCAGCACCTGGTCCGGCGAGCCGTTGACGGCCAGGGTCTCGTAGCCGAAGTCGAGGTCGCCGACCAGCGGGTGCCGGAGCAGCTTCACGCCGCTGGTCTTCTCCCGGACCAGGTGGTCGGCCCACAGCCGGCGGAACTCCTCGCTGCGCAGCGACAGTTCGCCCACCAGGGCGGCCAGGGCAGGGTCGTCGGGGTGCAGCCCGGCGTCCCGGCGCAGCTGGGCGACGGTCTCCGCGGCGACGGCGTCCCACTGGCGGTAGAAGGTGCGGGCGGCGGGGTCGAGGAAGCCGTCCCGGACCTGGTTGGGGAGTGTGCCGGGCTTGCCTCCGGCCCGCTCGGAGAAACCGTTCACCGCGTCGCCCAGGGCGTTCCAGGCCAGCACGTCCATCCGGCGGCCCAGCACGAAGGCCGGCACCCCGGTCATCAGGTCCAGCAGCAGCCGCGTCCCCGGGCGGACCCGCCGGTCCCCCCGGACCCGGGCGGGCGCCTCCTTCGGCGGGCGGTTCAGCGACCGCAGGTGCGCCGTCTCCGCCTCGTCCAGCCGCAGCACCCGGGCCACCGCGTCCAGCACCGCGTCCGAGGCGCTGCCGCCGCGGCCCTGCTCCAGCCGGATGTAGTAGTCCACGCTGACCCCGGCGAGCTGCGCCACCTCCTCCCGGCGCAGGCCCTGCACCCGGCGGCGGCCGTGCGCGGGCAGGCCCACCTCCTCCGGCTGGATCCGGGCCCGGCGCGAGCGGAGGAAGTCCCCCAGGGTGTTCTCCATGCCAGGCAGGGTAGCCCCGGGCCGACGGCCGGAGGGTGGTACTGCCTTTCCCAGGTTGGGAGTTCCCAGGAAGGACGTACCCGGGAAGAACGCGGCCCTGGGTGGGCGCGCGGCGGCGCCGCAGAGTGGTCGACGTCAGCCCGGCCGAACCCCTCCAGGAGCCTCCGATGAGCTACCCCGCCCTCGCCACCCGCACCGCCGTCGTCACCGGAGCCGCCAGCGGCATGGGCGCCGCCACCGCCCGGCTGCTCGCCGCGAACGGCGCCCGGGTCGCCCTGCTCGCCCGCCGCACCGGGCGGATCGACGCGCTCGCCGCCGAGATCGCCGCGGCCGGCGGGCAGGCCCTCGCCGTCACCGCCGACATCACCGACCAGGCCTCCGTCGACGCCGCCGCCAAGGCCGTCCACGACGCGTACGGCCCGGTCGACCTGGTGGTCAACAACGCCGGCGTGATGCTGGCCAACCCGCTCGCCGACGGGCGGATCGACGAGTGGACCCGGATGATCGACACCAACCTCACCGGCGCCCTGCGGATCGTCCGCGCCTTCACCGCCGACCTCACCGCGGCCGCCGCCGAAGGCCGCACCGCCGACCTGGTCAACGTCTCCTCGATCGCCTCGCACGTCTCCTTCCCCGCCTTCGCCGTGTACGGCGCCACCAAGGCCGCGCTCACCCAGCTCTCCACCGCCCTGCGCACCGAGCTCGGCCCGCTCGACGTCCGGGTCAGCGCCGTCGAGCCCGGCCTCACCGACACCGAACTCGGCGGGCACATCGACAACCCGGCGCTGCGCGAAGGGCTCGGCGACATGTTCGCCGCCATCCCGGCGCTCGGCGCGGACGACATCGCGGACCTCATCGCCTACACCGTCAGCCGGCCCCGGCACGTCAACCTGCGCCACCAGGTGGTGCTGCCGACCCGGCAGGCCTGACGGGCCCGGCCGACCGCCCGCCCCTGGCCGCCCCCGCCCGCGGCTCGTTGACGGCATGGGAGCATGCCATCCGTGGCGATCGTGACGGGGAGAACGAACGGCGACACCGGCGGGGGCGGCGGTACCACCCGGGCCGGGCGGCCGGACTGCGACGGGGACATACCCGGGCAGAGGCGTACCGACGGGGGCATACCCGGACGGCCGGGAAGCCCGCGCCGACGGGCCCGGCCGCTGGCCGAGACCGGCCGGGTCCGGCAGCCCGTCGCCCTGATCCGGCTGCTCACCGGCCTGGTCACCACCGCGCTCACCCTGCTGCTCGCCGACTACGCCCGCGCCACCACCGGCGGCATCGCCGCCGACGTCGCCGAGGCCGCCGCCCTGGTGCCCCGGCCGCTGGCCGGCCTGGCCGGCGGGCTCACCACCGCCGCCGTCCTGCTGCTGCCCGTCGGCCTCGCCGTCCGCCGCCTGCTCGGACCCGACCGGCGACGCGCCCTCCAACAGGTCTCCGACGGGCTGCTCGCCGCCGTCATCGCGTACGGCGCCACCCTCGCCCTCGACCTGTGGGCCGACGACCTCGCCCCCGCCTCGCTGGTCACCGCCCTCACCCAGCGGCTGCCCGCCGAGGCCCTCGGGCACACCGAACCGGTCTACGGCTACCTGGCACCCGTCCTCGCCTTCATGACCGCCTCCGGCAACCGCGAACGGCGCCTGCCCTGGGCCGTCCTCGCGCTCTCCGGCCTCGCCGGACTCGCCGGCGGCTACGCCACCCCCACCGCCCTGCTGCTCGGCCTGCTCCTCGGCTGGACCGGCGCCCACGGCACCCTGTACGCCGTCGGCACCCCCGACCCGCGGCCCAGGCCCGGCGAAGTCCTGCGCGCCCTGCGCGACAGCGGACTGCGACCGGTCGAGGCCCTCCCCGCCGGACCGGACCGCTACCGGGTCCGGCAGGCCGACGACCGGCCCGAACTCGACGTCCAGCTCCTCGACCGGCAGGCCGTCACCGCCGCCGCCGTCCAGCGCGCCTGGCGCCGCCTGCGCCTGCGCACCGCCCCGCACCCCCGCGCCCTGCGCTCACCGCGCACCGGGCTGGAACACGAGGCCCTGGTCACCTACGCGGCCCTCGCCGCAGGCGTCCGCACCCGCCGGATCGCCGCCACCGCGGGCCTCGGCCACGACACCGCCCTGATCGCCTACGAGCACCTGGCCGGACGCACCCTCGACCGGCTCGACGACACCGAGATCACCGACGAACTCCTCGCCGACGCCTGGCGCCAGCTCGCCCTGCTCCAGCGCCGCGAGATCGCCCACCGCGCCCTCGTCCCGTCCTCCCTCCTCGTCGACGACACCGGCGCCGTCCACCTGGTCGACTTCGCCGACGGCGACATCGCGGCCAGCGAACTCGTCCTGCGCTGCGACATCGCCCAACTCCTCACCACCCTCGCCCTCCGCGCCGGCGCCGCCCGCGCCGTCCGCACCGCCACCACCGTCCTCGGCCGCGACACCCTGGGCGCCGCACTCCCCCTCCTCCAGCCCATCGCCCTCGCGCGCTCGACCCGGCAGTCGCTCAAGCGGTGGCCGGGCGGGAGGGCGGCGGCGGCGGAGGCACAGGCCCCGGAAGGGGCCGGGGGCGGCGGGAGTGCCGGGGTGCAGGTACCGGGGCCGGAGCCAACGGCAGCGGGCGGTGTGCGAGGCGGCGAGGCAGCCGCGCCGGTTTCCGGAGCACCGGGCGGCAGCGGAGCAGCGGCACGGGTCCCCGGCCCGTCGGCCGCGGACAGTGCGCGGCGCGGCGCGGCAGTGTCCCCGCAAGCAGCAGCCGACAGCGAAGCAGCGGCACCCGCACCGGGCACTCAGACAACGGACGGCCTGCGGGACGGGGCTACAACTGCGCAGGCACCGGCTCCGGGAGTACCGGGCGGGGACGGCACAGCGGTGCCAGCGCCGGGCGACGCGGGCGGCAGCGGGCGCCCGGCCGGGCAGCCGGTGCTCCAGGGCGACCGGGGGCACTCCCCCGCGTTGTCTGCTCGCCCCGCCGAGCCGGTGACCACCGCCGGTGTCGGCGAGCCCGTCCTGCGCGTGGGCGGCGCGGCTGCCGGGGCGACGGCGGGTGGGGACGGCGGCTCGGGCAGCGCTGCCGTCCCCACCCGGTCGTACGCCGCTCCGCTGGTCAGCCGGGTCGGCTCGGCCGACCCGGCCGGAGCGGGGCGGTCGGCGGCTACGGCTCCGGCCGAGGAGGCCGGAGCCGAGCCCACCGGGGCGCCGGGCGGAACGCCTGCGGGGCAGCTCGGGAGCGGTCGGCCGGCAGCGGCCCCGCGCAGCAGCGCGGGCGGCGAAGCCGACGCGGGCCCCGGTTCGGCCGAGCCGGGTACGGCCGCCGGGGCGGGCGGCGGGGCGGGTGGCGGGTTGCTGGAGGAGATCCGGGCGGAGGTGTCGCGCGGGCGGCCGGAGGTGGTGGGGCGGCCGGTGCGGTTGGAGCGGTTGCGGCCGCGGACGCTGCTGGCCGTGGTCGGCGGGGTGGTGGCCGGGTGGCTGCTGATCCCGCAGTTCTTCGCGGCGGAGGAGAACCCGATCGCGGCCATGTCGGACGCCGATCCGTGGTGGCTGGCGCTGGCCGTGGTGGCGGCGGGGCTGAGCCACGTGGCGGCCGCGATGGGGTTCGTCGGGTTCGTGCCGGAGCGGCTGAACTTCCGCAACGTGGTGCTGGCGCAGGTGGCCGGGGCGTTCGTGAAGCTGGTGTCGCCCGGCGGCGTCGGCGGGATCGCGCTGAACACCCGGTTGTTGCAGCGGGCCGACATCCCGACCGCGCAGGCGCTGTCCAGTGTCGGGGTGGGGCAGCTGATCGGGCTGGTGCTGCACCTGTTGCAGCTGGGGGCCTTCGTCTACCTGGTGGACGCGCAGCCCGGCGGTTCGGAGCTGGACGCGCTGCCGGCCGTGGTGGGCGGGCTGGCGGTGGCCGCGGTGCTGCTGGCGGTGGTGTGGTCGGTGCCGTCGGCCCGCCGGTGGCTGGCGGCGCGGCTGCGGCCGCTGACGGCCCAGGTGCTGCCTCGACTGCTGGACCTGCTGCGGAACCCGGCGCGGCTGGCGGTGGGGGTGTCCGGGCAGCTGCTGGTGTCGCTCTGCCTGATCACCTGCCTGTACTGCTGTGCGCTGGCGATCGGCCGGGAGCCGTCCTTCGCCGCGGTGGCAGTGGTGTTCCTGGTGGGCAACGCGGCGGGCAACGCCGCGCCGACCCCGGGCGGGGCCGGCGCGGTGGACATGGCGCTGGTCGTTGGGCTGCAGCAGACCGCGTCGATGGAGGAGGGCGGGGCGCTGGCGGCGGTGGCGCTGTTCCGGCTGCTGACGCTGATCCTGCCGGTGCTGCCGGGCTGGGCGGCGATGACCTGGCTGCAGCGTCGCAAGGCGCTCTAGGGGCTCGTCGGCGCTGCCGCTACTCGCGGTACTCGTCCTCGTCGAGCTGGACGGTCCGGTTCTGCTCGGCGGCGTCCGCGAGGTCGGTGGCCGGGTCCCCGCCGAGGGCCCGGCGCTCGGCGACGTCGTCGTACTCGTCGCCGGCGGGTGCTTCGTCGTCGGGCTCTACGGTCTCGACGGCCTCGTCGATCAGGTAGTCCTCGTGATTCTGCGGCATGGCGTCCGTCCTCGCTGTTCGGAGGCTCTCACGGGTGGCGGTACTGGCAGTATCCGCCGCCGGGCGCGCGGACGCGATGTGCCGGGGCCGCTCCGGCGTGTTGACCGACCCACGATTGACCCACGAAGCAGGTACCTGAATGACCCATGGGACGGGTGCATTCTGCTCCTAGGGTCGTAGCCATGACGACGAACGACACCACCGCCGCCCCCGCTCGCCTCGACTACGCCCGCACCGTCCCCAAGGTGTTCCGCGCGATGATCGCCCTGGACGCGGCGGCCCGCGAGGGCCTGGACCCGGCGCTGGTCGAGCTGGTGCAGATGCGCACCTCGCAGCTGAACAACTGCGCGTACTGCCTGGACATGCACGCCAAGGACGCCCGCAAGGCCGGGGAGACCGACGAGCGGATCTACCTGCTGCCGGTCTGGCACGAGGCCCCGGCCGGGGTGTACAGCGAGCGCGAGCGGGCCGCCCTGGCGCTGGCCGAGGAGATCACCCGGATCGGCGCCGGGGTCTCGGACGCGGTGTACGCCCGGGCGGCCGAGCACTTCGCGGAGGCGGAGCTGGCGCAGCTGATCTCGGTCTGCTTCACCATCAACACCTGGAACCGGATCAACATCGCCACCCGCAAGACCCCGGGCACGCTCTAACCGCGCTCCGGCGGGGCCGGGGCGGGCCCCCGGCGGGCCCGGGGCGCCGGGCCGGGCGGAACGCGCCGCAGGCCACCGGGGGTACGATCGGTGCCGTACCCAGGGCCGACCCGCACCCACCCGGTGGCCCCGAGGCCCATCCGCACGACGGCCTGACGAACGACGGCCCTTACGAACGACGGGGAACCCATGTCCGGCTCGCACTACTTCTCCAGTGCACCCGAGGTCGCCAGCGAGCGCCGGCCGATCACGGTCTCGCTCCCGGACCTGACCCTCGAACTCACCACCGACGCAGGGGTGTTCTCGCACGGCCGGCTCGACCAGGGCACCCGGGTCCTGCTGGAGCACGCCCCGCAGCCGCGGGTGCGCGGCCCGATCCTGGACGTCGGCTGCGGCTACGGCCCGATCGCCCTGACCTGGGCGAGCCGGCGCAAGCGGCTGCCGGTGTGGGCGGTGGACGTCAACGAGCGGGCGCTGGACCTGGTCCGGCTGAACGCCGAGGCACTGCGGCTGGGCAACGTCCAGGCCGCGCTGCCGGACGACGTCCCCGAGGACCTCCGGTTCGCCACCATCTACTCGAACCCGCCGATCCGGATCGGCAAGGCCGAGCTGCGCGGGCTGTTGACGCACTGGCTCGGCCGGCTGACCCCGGACGGCTCGGCGTTCCTCGTGGTGCAGAAGCACCTGGGCTCGGACTCGCTGCAGAAGTGGCTCAACGACCAGGGCTACCCGACCTCCCGGGTCACGTCGGTCAACGGGTTCCGGATTCTGGAAGCGCGACCCCGCCCGGATGCGGGCGAGGACACCGAGAGTGGACGGGGAACGACGTCGTGAAGCAGCTGCGCGGGACCGAACTGAAGCGACTGCACCGCACGTGGCGGCGCAGCAACGAGTTCCGGCTCGCGATGATCCTGGAGAACCTGCAGTCGCCGTTCAACGTCGGCTCGGTGGTCCGCACCGGCGCGGCGATGGGCGCCGAGAAGCTGTACCTGACCGGGGACACCCCGTCGGTGCGCTCCTCCGGCGCGCAGAAGGCCGCGATGGGCACCGACAAGTACCTGAAGGTGGAGCACTTCCCGACCGTCGCCGAGGCGGTCGCGGCGGCGAAGGCCGACGGCTTCAAGGTGGTCGGGCTGGAGCTGGCGGACGACGCGGTGCCGATGTTCGCCGCCGAGCTGACCCCGGCGGTGGCCTTCGTGCTGGGGCACGAGGACCGCGGGATCACGCCCGAGGCGCTGGCGCTCTGCGACCAGGTGGTGTTCGTGCCGCAGCTGGGCCGGGTCGGCTCGCTGAACGTCTCGGCGGCCGCGACGGTGGCCTGCTACGAGGCGCGCCGCCAGGGGTACGCGATCAGCGGCACCCCGGACGGGAGCGACGCCGGGGGCGACTTCGGCGACCTCGGGGACCTCGGGGACGACGACTGACATCAGCCCCGCCACAGGGGATTGACGCCTGATCAGATGATCGGAGGGGTGTGCCGAAAGGCCCACCCCTCCGGCGTTTTCCGCCCCGGAACCCCCTCGGATATCTGCCGAACGGCAGATGTGCGGGCGCGGCCCGGGCGGAAGCATTCAGGGCGTGACCGAACTCCAGATCCTCGACCTCACCAAGGAGTACCGCGGCGGCAGACGCGCGGTCGACTCCTTCTCGCTGACGCTCAGGCCCGGCGTGCTCGGCCTGCTCGGCGCCAACGGCGCCGGCAAGTCGAGCCTGATGCGCATCCTGGCCACGGTCACCCGGCCCACCTCGGGGCGGGTGCTGTGGGAGGGGGTGGACATCACCCGCCGCCCCGGGCCGTTGCGCCGCGCCGTCGGCTACCTGCCGCAGGACTTCGGCGTCTACCCGCAGCTCACCGCCCGCGAGTTCCTCGCCTACCTGGCGGCCGCCAAGGGGCTGCGGCGGCGCTCCGCCGCGGCCCGGATCGAGCAGCTGCTCGACCTGGTCAACCTCACCGACGCGGCCGGGCAGCGGCTCGGGGCGATGTCCGGCGGGATGCGCCAACGGGTCGGCATCGCCCAGGCGCTGCTCAACGACCCGGCGCTGCTGATCGTCGACGAGCCCACGGTCGGGCTCGACCCGGAGGAGCGGCTGCGCTTCGGCAGCCTGCTGAGCGGGCTCGGCGCCGAGCGGATCGTCGTGCTGTCCACCCACATCGTCCCGGACGTCGCCGCCACCGCCAACCGGATCGCCGTGATGGGCGGCGGGCGGCTGCTGCGCGACGGCAGCCCCGAGGAGCTGCTGCGCGAGGCCGAGGGCTCGGTCTGGGAGCTGACGGTCGCCGCCGACCGACTCCCGGAGCTGCGCGCGCGGTTCCCGCTCGGAGGCACCACCCGCACCCCGCAGGGTGTCCGGGCCCGGGTGCTCGCCCGGCACGCGCCCGGGCCCGGGGCGCAGCCCGTACCGCCCCGGCTGGAGGACGCCTACCTGCTGCTCACCGCCGGCCGGGCGGTGCCCGGGCGGCCCGAGGCGGTGAGGGCGTGGTGACGCGCATCGGGGCGCTGGCCCTGGCCGACTTCCGGGAGCGCCGGCGACGGCCCGGCTACCTGGTGGTGCTGCTCGGCACGCTCGCGCTCGGGCTGCTGGCCGCGCCGGTGGGCGACTCCCGCTGGGAGGTGTTCCAGGTGACCGACCTGCACGGCCGCTACACCAGCGGCTACGTGGGGACGGTGACGGCGCTCGGCGGCGCGGTCTGGCTCTCGCTGGCGGGCTTCGGGATCGCCCGGGGCGCCATCGGGCGGGACGAGCAGAGCGGCGTCGGCCGGCTCCTCGCCGCCACCCCGCTGAGCCGGGCGGGGTACCTGGCGGGCAAGTTCGTCAGCAACCTGCTGCTGTTCGGCTCGATGCTGCTCGCGCTGGCCGGGACGGCGCTCGCGGTGCAACTGCTCAAGGGCGACTCGGGCCGGGTGGACGCGGTGCGGCTGCTGCTGCCGTACGTGCTGATCACGCTGCCGCTGCTGGCGGCGGTGGCCGGGTGCGCGGTGCTCTTCGACACCGTGCCCGGGCTGCGCGGCGGGCTCGGGGCGGCGGTCTGGTTCGCGGTCTGGCTGGTGCTGGTGCTGGGCGCGCAGGCCGGCGGCGGGCCGGACGTGCTGGGCATGCGGCGGATCACCGCCTCGATCAGGGAGGTGCTCGCGGCGGGCGGGCGGCCGGTCGCCGGGGTGGAGTTCGGCGTCGGCCTGACGGCGGACAACCGGGTGCTCGGCACCTTCGACTGGCCCGGGCTCGGGCCGGGCGAGGCGGGCGGACCAGCGGCCACGGGGGTGCTGCTGGTCTGCGCGGCGGTGGGGATCGCGCTGCTCGGGGCGCTCTGGTTCCGGCGCTTCGACGGGGATCCGGCCCGGCGGGGCACCGGGCGGGCGCGGCCGGGCAGGGCGGGCAGGGTGGGCAGGGTGGGCAGGCCTGGGAGGGAGGACGGCGGGACCGTCGGCCCAGGCCCCGGCGTCGCCGCCGGGCCGGCGGGCTTCGCCCTGGGGCCGGCCCGACCGGCCGCTCCCCGGCAGGGCCGCATCGGCTTCGACGCGCTGCTCGGGGAGCTGCGGATCCTGGTGCGGGGGCAGCGGCTCTGGTGGGCCGGGGCGGCCGTGCTCGCCGTCGCCGCGGCGGCCGTCGCACCGGACGGGCCGAGCCACGCGGTGCTGCCGTTCGCGATGCTCTGGCCGATGCTGCTCTGGTCCCGGATGGGCCACCGGGCCGAGGGCGGCAGCACCGAGCAACTGCTCGCCACCTGCCCGTCCCCGCTGCGCCGGGGGCTGGCCGGGCTGCTCGCCGGGATCGTCCCGGCGCTGGCGGTGGCGGTCGTACCCGCGCTGCGGCTGGCCGGTGCCGGGCAGTCCCGGGCTGCGGCGGGCGCGCTGGCGGGCGCCCTGCTGGTCCCCGCCCTGGCCCTGCTCTGCGGCAGCCTCACCCGGGGGCCCCGGCTGTTCCAGACCGTCTACCCGATGCTCTGGTACGGGATGGTCAACCACGTCTCCGGGCTGGACTTCCTGGGCGTCTCCGGGGAGCGCGCGCCCGCACCGGCGGCGGTCGCGGGGCTGGCCGCCGCCCTGGCCGCGGCCGCGCTCGCCCTGGACGCGATACGCCGGGCCGTACGGTGACGCCAGCGCGGTGACGTCGCGGGGCGGGACCGTACGGCATCCTGCGGCGGGCCGGGCGGAGGAGGCGCGGTTCCCCCACCGGGGGGAGCCGGTCCCTCCCCGGGGCGGAGGCCGCAGGCGGTGGTGGGCTGGGAGCTTGGAGGGGTCGGGCAGCAGCCCGAACTCCCTTGACGCATCGAAGGATCGACCATGCGCAAGCTCACCGCCGCCATCGCGCTCGCCACCGCCGTCACGGCCCTCGCCGCCGGAACGGCCGGCACCGCCGCCGCCGCGCCCGTCGCCGTACCCTCGGGCGCGGCCGTACCTGCCGCCGCGGCCGCGCCGACCGCCGTACCGGCCCGGCACCTCGCCCTGCACGGCTGGACGCTGCTCAACGAGCACGGCCCGGGCGCCAACCCCGGCGAGCGGCTCACCGCGCAGGTCAGCGCCCGTACCGTCGACGGCCGGGCCCGGGGGCACGCCGTGGTGCAGCACGTCTTCGAGAAGGACGGCACCATCCGGGCCGAGTTCGACGTCGACTGCCTGACCGTCGACGCGGACGGCGCCGTCACGGTGACCGGGCCGATCTCGCGGATGGTGCTCACCCCGCTCGGCGGCGAGCCGCAGCCCTTCCAGCCCGGGCAGCACCCCGAGGCCGGTCTGACCTTCTACCCGGCCGACGGACAGGGTGAGCGCCGGGTCGGCTGGCAACGGACCGACCCCACGAGGCACACCGAGGTCACCCGGTGCGGCACCGTCCCGGCCGGCCTCTGGGTCATCGGGGGCGGCACCGTCCTGCACCGGTAGCCAGGGCCTGCACAGGCAGCGGCGCGCCCGCACCGGCAGCGGCGGGGCGGCGACGGTCAGCCCGGCGTCAGCTGAGCGTCAGCGACGCGCGCGACCGTAGTGGGCATGACGTCGATCACGGCGGTCTCCAGCTGCCTTCCCGACACCATCCCGATCGCCCGCTTCCAACAGCAACTCCAGCTGACGGACGTCCAGTTGCGCCGCTACCAGCGCTTCTACGGGCTCGCCGAGGTGTGCCGCGACCCGGCAGCCACCGAGACCGAGCTGCTGCTGCGCGCCGCGACCAAGCTGGTCGAACTGCGCGGCCAGGAACAGCGCGTCAAATACGTCCTCCAGGCGCGCACCATGCCCTCGCCGCTGCCGTACCCGATGACCTCGCTCGGACCGCTCCAGGCCGAACTCGGCCTGGAGCACGCCGCGGCGTTCGTCGTCGCGCACCACGCCTGCGCCTCCGGCCTGCTCGCCCTGGACCTGGCCGGCACCCTGCTCGCCGCCGACCCGGACCCGACCGCGCTCGCCCTGGTCGTCGCCGGGGAGAAGGCCTGCACCACCCAGACCCAGTCCATCCCGGACGTCACCGTGATGGGCGAGGGGACGGTCGCGTTCCTGGTGAGCGCGGACCGCTCCGGCCCGGACCGGATGACCGGGTACGCGGCGCGCACCTACCCGCAGTTCGGCGACGAGTTCATCATGGGCGAGACCGCCGCCAAGGAGTTCCAGGACCTGTACGGGCCGGGCCTGTGCGAGGTGATCGGCGCGGCCCTGGCCGAAGCCGGGTGCGGGCTGGACGAGTTGGCACTGGTGCTGCCGCACAACGTCAACCGGCTGTCCTGGATCGGCGTCTGCAAGGAGCTCGGGCTGCCGCTGGAGAAGGTCTTCCTCGACCTCGTCGGCGAGACCGGCCACTGCTTCTGCGCCGACCCCTTCATCAACCTGCAGAAGGCCACCGAGCTGGGGCGGCTGCGCCCCGGCGACCGCTACCTGATGACCAGCGTGGGGCTCGGGGCGACCTTCGCCGCCATGGTCTTCGAGCACTGACGGCTCCCGTTCGGGCCGTACCCGGACCCTCAACCGACCGAGCGCACACGAGAAATGGACGAGGTCGACATGCACCTTCCCTCCGCCGGCTTCGGCGCGCGGCTCAAGCGCGCGGTCACCGGCTCCGCGGACACCCCGCTGGTGTTCCTGGGCAACTTCGAGGTGGAGAACCACTGGGCGCTGGGCGAACCCGCCCTGCCCCGGGTGGCCTCGCACGCGGGCAGCGCGGTGGTCAACCGGATGGACGAGTTCACCCTGCTGCTCGGCGGCAAGGGCGACCACGTCGTGCTCAAGACCGCACTGGACGTGGGCTACCGCGACTACCTGGAGGGCCTCGGCCTCGCCCTGCCCACCGTGCACGTGGTGGCCGGCCAGGACCCGCAGCGCACCGTCAGCGAGGACGCCCTCGCCGACCCGGCCCTGCTCGGCGCCCTGGCCGGCCTCACCGCCGAGGGCGCCCGGCTGACCGCCCACGGCATCTCCGCGGTCGAGGAGCAGCTGGCCGCCCGGACCGGCCTGGCCCTGGCCGCCCCCGCCGCCGCGGTGTGCAAGCGGGTCAACAGCAAGGTGTACAGCCGCCGCCTCTCCGACGAGCTGGGCATCCGGCAGGCCCGCGGCTGGGCCTGCGAGACCCTGGAGGAGCTGGCCGAGGCGGTGGCCGCGGCCGGTGAACTCCTCGACGCCGGGCGCAAGGTGGTGCTCAAGGACGCCTTCGGGGTGTCCGGCAAGGGCATCGTGGTGCTGGACAGCGCGGCCCGGCTGGGCCGGCTGCACCGGATGGCCGTCCAGCAGGCGGAGAAGGCCGCCCGGGCCGGGGGCGGGGCGCCGCGCACCGCGCTGGTGCTCGAGGAGTGGGTCGCCAAGCGCTGTGACCTCAACTACCAGTTCACCGTGGGCCGGGACGGCTCGGTGCACTTCGACTTCGTCAAGGAGCTGCTCACCGAGGGCGGCGTGCACAAGGGGCACCGGATCCCGGCCCGGCTCTCCGACCGGCAGGTCGAGGAGATCGCCGCGACCGCGCTGCGGCTCGGCGAGCGGCTCGCCGCGGACGGCTACTACGGCGTGGTCGGGGTGGACGCGATGGTCGACCCGGACGAGGGCCTGTACCCGGTGATCGAGATCAACGCCCGCAACAACATGTCCACCTACCAGAACGTGGTGCACGAGGGCGGCCTGGCCGGGCCGGAGGACGTCGCCGTCGCCCGCCACTACCCGCTGCGGCTGACCCGTCCGGTGCCCTTCGCCGAGCTGGCCGAGGTGCTGGACGGGCTGCTGCTGGCCGACCGGGGCCCGCGGCCGCGCGGCCTGTTCGTCAACAACTACGCCACCGTGAACGCCGCACACGGAGCGACCGCGCACGGAACGGCCGCGCACGGAACGGCCACGGCAGCGCACGGAACGGCCGCGGACGGCCCGGAGGGCTTCGAGGGCCGGCTGTACGGCGTGCTGGTCGGCGCCTCCGACGAGGAGATCGCGGCGATCGACACCGACATCACCCGCCGCCTCGCGGCCTTCCCGGAACGGAGCTGAGCGTGACCGTCGCATTCGAGGTGCAGGGCCTCGGGATCACCGAGCTGGCCGAGGAGTTCGGCACCCCGCTGTACCTGTACGACGGCGAGGAGATCACCACCCGCTTCCGGGGCCTGCGCGCGGCGCTGCACCCCGCGCTGGAGGTCTTCTACTCGCTGAAGGCCAACCCCAACATCTCGGTCTGCGCCCTGCTGCACAGCTGCGGCGCCCGCGCCGAGGTGTCCTCGCTGACCGAACTGGTCACCGCCCAGCGGGCCGGGGTGCCCCCGCAGGACATCATCTTCCTCGGCCCCGGCAAGAGCCGCGCCGAGGTGGCCGCCTGCCTGGACCAGTCCGTCCACGCGATCGTCTGCGAGTCGGTCGAGGAGCTGGGCCTGATCGACGAGCTGGCGGCCGAGCGCGGCGTCACCGCGCCGGTCGCGCTGCGGGTCAACCCGAGCTTCCAGGTGAAGGGTTCGGGCCTGACCATGGGCGGCAAGCCGCGCCAGTTCGGCACCGACGAGGAGCTGCTGCTGGCCGAGGGCAAGGGCCTGGCCGCACGCTACCCGCACCTGCGGCTGATGGGCGTCCAGGTCTACCTGGGCACCCGGATCCTGTCCGAGGAGTCGGTGGTGGAGAACACCCGGCGGATCCTCGACCTGGCCGAACGGCTGTCCACCGAGCTGGACTTCCCGCTGGAGACGGTGGACGTCGGCGGCGGCCTCGGCATCGCCTACTTCGACAACGAGAAGGACCTCGATGTCGCCGTGCTGGCGGCCGGGCTCAACCCGCTGATCGAGGCCTTCACCGAGCGGCACCCCGACACCCGGCTGATCATGGAGCTGGGCCGCTTCCTGGTCGCCGCTTCCGGCACCTACGTGACCAGGGTGCGCTACACCAAGACCTCGATGGGCGAGAACTTCGCGGTCACCGACGGCGGCACCAACCACCACATGGCGGCGGTCGGCATCGGCTCGTACGTCAAGCGCAACTTCCCGATGGCCGCACTGGAGCGGATGGACGAGCCGGCCACCGAGCCGTGGCACATCACCGGTCCGCTGTGCACGCCCAACGACGTGATCGGCAAGAAGGTCCCGATGCCGCCGCTGCGGCCCGGCGAGCTGATCGGCGTGCAGCGCTCCGGCGCGTACGGGCCGACGGCCTCGCCGGTGCACTTCCTGAGCCACGGCTACCCGGCCGAGGTGCTCGTCCTGGACGGCCGGGCCCACCTGGTCCGCGAGCGCGACGACGTGGGCGCGCTGCTGGCCGGCCAACGGCTGTACCGGCCGGTCGGGCAGGACGACTGATCCGCCGCCCACCGGCCACCACGCCCCACCTCACCCCACCCCCGGCCGTCGACCGACGGCCGGGACCCACAGCGAGGAGCACCCCATGAGCACCGCGACCGACCCCAAGTTCGTCGACGCCGTCCGCAAGGGCCTCTCGGAGGTCCTCAACAAGGACGTGTCCGGCGCCGACGAGAACGTCCGCCTCTTCGACGAGCTGGGCCTGGACTCCAGCAGCGCGCTCGAACTGCTCATCACCATCGAGGAGATCCTCGACGTGCAGTTCGACGCCGACGAGCTGGACATGACCCACTTCGAGACGGTCGGCTCGCTGGCCGGCTTCGTCGCCGGGGAAGCGGGCGCCTGAGCATGTTCCGCGCGACCGCAGCCGTCCGGCGCCCGCACCCGGCCGGTCCGGCGGCCCTGCCCCGGCTGGTCCGGGCGGCCGGGTACGCCCCGACGGGTCCGAGCACGCCGTACCTGCCGGGGGACGCGCGGGAGGAGTTCTACCAGGAGCTCGGGGCGCCGTACGGGGTGGACTTCGACCGCGCCCGGTTCGCCGCCGGCGGGCGGCGCACCTCGGTGGAGCTGGCGTACGGCGCGCTGGACGCGCTCGGCCCGCCGGCCGCCGGGGAGGCCCCCGAGCTGGCGGTGATCGCCTACGCCGCACCGGACTTCGAGCACACCGAGCTGGTCGCCTCCTGCGTCCGGCGGCGGCTGCCGGGCGGGCCGCTCGCCTTCGCGCTGTCCGACCAGGGCCGGCTGACACCGTTCAGCGCGCTCCGGGTGGCCGTGGAGTACGCCCGGCGGTGCGGCTGGTCGCGCCTGCTGCTGCTGGTCGTGGACCAGGGCACCCAGCCGTTCCCGCCGCCCGCCGGGCAGTCCCCGGCCGAGCTCCGCGGCGACGCGGCCGTGGCGCTGCTGCTGCACTGGGAGGGCGGCGACCGGCCGCTGGGCGGCCAGGCCCAGGGGCGGCCCGGGCCCGAGCTGTTCGACCACTGGCCGGCGGAGGCCGCCCTGGTGGCCGGCGCCGGTCTCGCCGACCTCACCGAACCGGTGCCACCCACAGGACTGTTGGCCGAAGGGGCGGCCGGCCGCCCGGCCACCGGCAGCTGGACCGCCCTGCTCGACGCCACCGCCCGCACCGGCGCCGGCACCCACGTCGCCACCGACGTCGACGTGAGCGGCCGGCCGGTCGTGGTCGCCGACTACGACCGGGAGCGCGACGCCCTGGCCTACTGCACGTTCCACACGGGGGAGCTGAGACAGAGATGACCGTTCCGGCCGAGGTACGGGAGCACTGGCGGGAGGCGAGAGCGAGCGCGCGCGGCGACGGCCTCGTCCCCGCGCTCACCCTGCTGTCCCGCGCGCTCTCCCCCGGCGCACCACCCCGCGGCCCGCGCGGCCACGCCGTGGTGCCGCGCGAACTCCTGGACGGGTACTGGGAGTCGGCGACCGGCGGCGAACAGCGCGGGCCGACCACCGAGGCCGGACCGCCCGACCCGACCCCCGAGGCCGGACCGCCCGACCCGACCCCCGGCCTGGCCGTCCTCCAGCCCGCCACCGCCCCGGCGGCCGCCCGCACCCACCCGGGAGCGGACCCGCACGCCTGGGGCACCGGCCTGGCCTGGCTGCGGCTCGGCGCCTCCGAACGGCTGCGCGAGGCCTGCACCGCCTACCTCGCCGCCCGCACCGTCGAGGGCACCTCGCTGCTGCTCCAGCAACTGGTCAAGGGCGCCCTCGCCGACGCCCTGATCGAGCAGTTGGAGATCGGCGGCGTGCTGGACGACCTGGCCGCCGACCACCACGAAGCCGACGGTGCAGACGCCGCCGACGGAGACGACGCAGCGGACGGAAGCCCGGACGGCGCGGACCCGCTCGCCCCCGTCCGCCCGCTGGACGCCCGCTCCCTCGCCCGACTCCAGGCGCAGATCACCGAGGTCGACCGGGCCCTGCTGCGGCTGCTCGGCGCGCACGGCTTCACCGCCGAGGGGCCCGGCCGGGACGCCCACGCCTCCGAGCTGCTCGCCGACGTCTACTGCGGCTGGCCCGGCCCGGCGGAGCCCGTCGCCCCTGAGGACGAGCACCTCCACGGCACGGCCCGCAGCCCCCACGGCACGGCCCGCGAAGCCGCCGGGGAGGCCCGGTGACCGCCCTGCCCGCCGCGCTCCGGACCGCGCACCGCCACATCCGCCACTGGGCCGACGACCTGCGGGCCGGCGCCCTGGAGCTGGACCGCGACCCGGAGGCCGTCCACCGCTACCTGGACCTGCCCGCCGTCCGCTTCCTGGCCGGCCACCTCACGCCCCCGGGCTGGGAGCGCGCGGGCACCGAGCCCGGCAGCGGCCCCGCGCACGGCCTGGCCACCCTGGAGCGGGCGGTGCTGTGCGAGGAGCTGGCCCGCGGCGACGCCGGGATGATGCTCGGCTCCCCCGGTGCCTCGATGACCGGGGTGCTGCTGGACGTGCTCGGCAGCCCGGCCCAGCGCGAGTGGGTCCACGGCCGGCTCGCCGAACGCCCGCGCTGGACCTGCTTCGCCCTGTCCGAACCGGACCGCGGCTCCGCCATCGGCGAGATGACCACCACGCTGACCCCGCTGGGCGACGGCTCGTACCGGCTGGACGGCGAGAAGCGCTACGTCGGCAACGGGGCCCGGGCCGACCTGGGCGCGGTCTTCGCCCGGGTCGCGGGCACCGAGCGGCTCGGCGTGCTGGCCGTCCTGGTGGACGCCGCCGACCCCGGCTACCGGGCCGAGCCGCTGCCCACCCTGGGCCTGCGCGGGGTGCAGCTCAGCCGGATCACCTTCGACCGGGTGCACGTTCCGGCCGAGCGGGTGCTGGGCACCCACCTGCCGCCGACCCGGCGCGGCATGTGGGGCATCGTCTCGGTCTTCAACCGGCTGCGGCCGACCGTCGCGGCGGTCGCCCTCGGCATCGCCCGGGCCGCGCACGACTACGTCGGCGAGAACCGCAAGGAGCTGTGCGGCGCGGAGCGGGACGCCTACCAGGAGCTGGGCCGACGGATCGACGCCGCCCGGCAGTTGACCTACCGGGCGGCGCTCGCGGTGGACCGCCGCCCCTCCGACGGCTACCTCGCATCGGCGGCGAAGGCGCGCGCCTGCCAGGTGGCCGAGGAGGTCACCCTGCGGGCACCCGGCTTCTTCGGCCCCGGCGCCCGGCTGGACCACCCCCTGCTGGACAAACTCGCCCGGGACGCCCGGGGCGTGGAGTTCATGGAGGGGACCAGGAACATCCAGAAGCTCAACCTCTTCCAGGGGCTGCACACCGGAAAGGTGGACCGGCTCTGAACAGAACCGGACCTGCTCCGCATGGGCCGGGACCGGCACCGATCCCGACGGGGGAAGCCGTCGGGATCTGGTGCATCCCGCTGTCCGGCGGGCCGCCCGCCGGGCGCCGTCCCGACCTCGCCGGACTGGAGCGCCTGCTCGACCCGGAGGAGCGGGCCCGCGCCCGCAGCGCCCAACTGCCCGGGCTGCGGCGCCGCTTCGTGATCGCGCACGCCGCCACCCGGATCCTGCTCGGCGAGCGGCTGGGCCGCCCACCGGAGCGGCTGCGCTTCACCCGCGGCCGCTGGGGCAAGCCGGCCGTCGCGGACGCGCCCGGCCTGCACTTCAGCCTGTCCCACTCGGGGGAGCTGGCGCTGCTCGCGGTGGCCCCGCGACCGGTCGGGGTGGACCTCGAACTGCTCGGTTCCGGGCGGGACGTCGAACGGCTGTCCCGGCGCTTCTTCCCCGGCCGGGAGCGGGAGTTGGTGGCCCGGGGCGGCCGTCCGGCGTTCGCCCGGCTGTGGACCAGGAAGGAGGCCTGTGTGAAGGCCTCCGGCGGGCGGCTCACCGAGGGCCTGGCGCTCCCGGTGGCCCACCCCGTGGGGCAGGCCACCGTGTACGCCCCCGCGCCGGGCGGGCTCGCCGGGCCGTGGCGGGTCGCCGACCTGCCGTTCCTGCTGCCACAGCCACTGCCCCGGGAGCGGCAGCAGGAACGGCAGCAGGAGTGGGAGGAGGAGTACGCCGGGTCCGTCGCGCTGCTCGGCGACGGGCCCTTCGACGTCCGGTGGGGCGTGTGGTATCCAGGAGCACCCGCGGGATCCGGCCCGAAACCGCCCCGACAGGGTGTCAAGTAGAAGAAACTCCCCCTCGAATCGGCGTAGTTGTACCCGTGGTCGCGGGTCGGATCGTCACTAGATTTCCTCGGTAGGACGCACAACCGCGCCGCACCGTACGGACCGGGCCCCGGCCCGTACCGGGGGTCGGGCCGGTCGATCCCACCGAGGAGGAGGGGAACGTGATCGTGGAAGGCAGGAACGTGATCACCAGGGCGGCTCGGTGGAGCGCGGTCCACCCCTGGTGGGCGATCGCGCTCTGGGTGGCGTTCGTGGTCGGCGCGCTGGTGGTCGGCGGCCTCACCGGCACCCGGCAGGCGACCAACTCCGACCTCTCCATCGGCCAGTCCGGCCGGGCCGCCTCGATCGCCCGCGCCGGCGGCCTCCAGGAGCGCGCCGTGGAGAACCTCCTGGTCAGCTCCTGGAGCGGCGGGGCACTCGATCCGGTCCGGGCCCAGTCCGCCGTGGACGACGCCACCCAGGGCCTGCGCGGCCTCACCGGGATCGCCTCGATCGGCCGGCCGCAGCCGGCCCCGGACGGCGCCGCCCTGCTCGTCCCGGTCACCCTCGCCGGGGACCCGGAGACCGCGGCCGCCCGGGTGCAGCCGCTGCTCGACAGCGTCGCCCGGTCCCGGCAGGGGCACAGCGACGTGCGGATGGAGCTGGTCGGCGCCGGCTCGATCAAGGCCGGGCTGGACGACATGCTGAGCAAGGACCTCGGCAAGGCGACCGTGCTCAGCCTGCCGGTCACCCTGCTGGTGATGGTCTTCGTCTTCGGCGCGATCGTCGCCGCGAGCGTCCCGGTGGTGCTGGGGCTGTCCGCGGTGCTCGCCGGGCTCGGGCTGTGGGGCGTCGCCTCCCAGGTCGTGCCCGACCCGGGGCCGGTGACCCAGTTCATCGTCCTGATGGGCATGGCGATCGGCGTCGACTACTCGCTGTTCTACCTCAAACGCCAGCGCGAGGAACGGGCGTTGGGGGCCAACAACATCGACGCGATCGAGATCGCGGCGGCCACCTCCGGGCACTCGGTGCTGGTCTCCGGCGTGGTGGTGCTGGTCTCGACGGGCGCGCTCTACCTCGCCGGGCACATCGCCTTCGAGTCGATGGCCACCGGCGCGGTGATCGTGGTCTCGATCGCCATCATCTCCTCGCTGACCGTACTGCCGGCCATGCTGTCCCGGTTCGGCCGCTACCTGGACGCGCCCCGGGTGCCGCTGGTGTGGCGGCTCACCCAGAAGGGCGGGGTCAAGCCGCGGCTCTGGTCGACCATGCTCAGGCCCTCGCTGCGCCACCCGGTGATCGCCCTGGTGGCCTCGGTCGCGGCGCTGCTGGTCCTCGCGCTGCCCGCGCTCGGGCTCAAGCTCAAGGCCACCGGGATCGACGACCTGCCCCGGTCCATCCCGGCGATGCAGTCCTACGAGCGGCTGACCCACTCCTTCCCGAGCCAGTCCGACACCCACACCGTGGCGGCCAAGGTCCCGCCCGGCCACAGCGCCGAACTCAGCGCCGCCGTGCACGAACTGGTCCGGCGCACGCTCAAGGACGAGCTCTTCGTCCACGAGCCGGCGCCGGTGGTGCGGACCTCGGCGGACGGCACGGTCGCCACCGTGGCGATCGGCACCCAGTTCGACAGCGGCTCGGCGCAGGCCCGCGCCTCGCTGGCCCGACTGCGCGAGGACCTCGCCCCGCAGACCCTCGGCACGGTCGAGGGCGCCCAGTTCGCGGTCGGCGGCAGCGACGTGGCGTACGACGTGGACTACCGGGCGAACGTGATGGACAAGATGCCCTGGGTGCTCGGGGTGGCGCTGGCGCTGACCTTCCTGGTGATGGCGTTCGCGTTCCGCTCGATCATCCTCGCGCTGATCACCGTGGCGCTGAACCTGCTCTCCACGGCGGCCTCCTTCGGCGTGCTCGCGCTGATCTTCCAGCACACCTGGGCCGAGGACCTGCTGCACTTCGAGTCCACCGGCCGGGTGGTGGCCTGGATGCCGCTGATGCTGTTCGTGATCCTGCTCGGGCTCTCGATGGACTACCACGTCTTCGTGGTCAGCCGGATCCGGGAGGCGGCCCGCGGCGGGCTGTCGCTGCGGGAGGCGGTGGAGCAGGGCATCACCCGCACGGCCGGGGTGGTCACCAGCGCGGCGGCGGTGATGGTCTGCGTGTTCGCGCTGCTGGCCTCGCTGAACTACATCGAGATGAAGCAACTGGGCGTGGGGATGGCCTGCGCGGTGCTGCTGGACGCGACGGTGATCCGGATCGTGGTCCTGCCGGCGATGATCACCCTGCTCGGCTGGAAGACCTGGTGGCCCTCCCGGCTGGCCCGGCAGTCGGTCGCCAGGACCCCGCGGATGCCCGCGATCGTGGCCGCCGCGGCCGCCTCGGCAGCGGCCCGCACGACGCTTCCGTAACCCCGCCCGACGGCGGCCCGTCCGGCGCCCGCACCGCGTCTCCCGACGGCGGCCCGCCCGAGGTGCCCCACCGCCGCCCCCCACGGCCCCCGACGGCCCGTACGGCCCTCCGCAACGCCTCCGACGACCCGTTCGCCGCTCCGGCGACGACCGCCACCACCGGCCCCACGGCCGGGGCCGGGCCCGCGCCCGCCCCGGCCGTTTGGTGCGTGTACAGCGCCACCGACCAAGCTCTGTAAGGGGTTTGACGCCAGCCTGCCAGCGGTGGTTTGTTACGGGAGTTGTAGAATCGCTAACGCGTTCGGCGGCGTGCCGGCGCCCTCCCCGACGGGAGGGCCGGCCACCGGCGGCGGGGCGCGCCACGGAAGCGGGGGCGGGTGTCGGTGGTGGGTCAGCACAGTGACGGCGGCCTCACCTCGGCGCGCTGGCACGACGAACTCGCCCGGGTGCGGAACCTGTCGGGACGGGAGCGGCAGGTCTTCGACCTGATCGGGGCGGGGCACTCCAACCGCGGGATCGCCGACCGGCTGCACGTCACCGAACGCACGGTGAAGGCCCATGTGGCCAGCATCCTGGCGAAGTTGGGGGTCGAGTCCCGGCTGCAGGCCGGCCTGGTGGCCCAAGTCCACCAACTCATGTACGAAGGTACATGGCCGGACCGGCCACCGGTGTCCGATACTTGACCGGCGCGAATGATACCCGGGCTTCTCCCCCTTTTCAGTCCCCTTCAAACAAGCCGACCACTTCGAACGGTGGCGCCTAGAGGACTCAACGGACAAGCTTGTGGCTGGAGTTCACCGCTAGGGACGGGGAATTTGGTGCACATCTCCATACTGGGTCCACTACTGATCGGCGACGGTCAACGCACGGTGGGGTTACGGGCGAAGAAGAACCGCGTCATGCTCACCATGCTCGCTCTGAACGCCGGTCAGGTGGTCGCCTTCGACGAACTGATCGACGAACTGTGGGGGGAGGCGCCGTTGAAGAACGCGCGCAACGCCCTACAGGCCAACGTCAAGCGCATGCGGAAGTCACTGGCCGAACTCGGCCTGGAAAGGCCGGACCAGGAACTCATCCGGACCGTCGACAACGGCTACATGCTGACGGCCCCGGAGGAGGCGGTCGACGCGTACCGCTTCCTGAGAACGGCGGAGAAGGGCGCGGGGCTGGTCGAGCACCGGCCGTACGAAGCGATGGACACCCTCCGGTCGGCACTCGCGATGTGGCGCGGACCGGCCCTGCTGGACACCAGTGACGGGCCCTGGTGCCGGGCCGTGGCACTGCGGCTGGACGAACAGCGCAAGACCGCCCGCGAGGACCTGATCGCGGCGCAGCTGCAGGCGGGCGAGGCGGGCACGGTGGTCGCCGAACTCAAGCAGCTGCTCGCCCAGTACCCCGAACGGGAGCGGTTCAGCGAGCAGTTGATGATCGCGCTGTACCGCTGCGGCCGCCAGTCGGAGGCGGTGGACATCTTCCACCGCACCCGCAGGTGGCTGGACGAGGAGCTGGGGCTCAAGCCGAGCCGCCGGCTCCACCACCTGTACCAGGCGATCCTGATGCAGGACCCGTCGCTGTGACCCCGGGGTGAGGGCAGCTCACCCCGAGGTCACGGAGGCTGACGGAGGTCAACGGAGGCGGCGCAGGGCGGCATCGGTGAGCACACCGATCCGCCCGGCCGCCTCCTTGCCCAGCATCTCCTCGTGGTCGCACGGCACCCGGTGCACCGTGAGCGGGCCGCCGAGGTACGGCTTCCAGCGGTCGACGGCCACGGCGGCGTCGGCCACGGCCTCCGCACCGGCGCCGTCCTCGCCGCCCTCGGCGTCCGTGGCGCCCGCAGCGCCCGTGGCGACGAACAGCAGCAGCGGTCCGTCGAACCGCCCCGGGGTGAACTCCCGGGCGATGTCGGTGTGGTGGCGCATCACGACCATCAGCCGGTCCAGCTCCGCCTCCTCGATGCCCGTGCCGGCGGCGTGGTGGGCCAGGAAGGCGGCGCGGATCTCCTCGTCGGTCGGGTTCGGGTCGCCTGGGTGCACCGGCTGCACGTCCAGCGCCGCCAGGAAGGCCACCGGCTCGCCCGCCGCGCGCAGTTGCACGGCGAGCTCGTGCGCGACCAGCCCGCCGAAGGACCAGCCCAGCAGGTGGTACGGGCCGTGCGGCTGCACCGCCCGGATCCTGGCCAGGTACTCGGTGGCCAACTCCCGTACGCCGACGGGCTTGCGCCACTGTCCGGCGGGCGCCGCGATGCCCTCGGACTGCAGCGCGTGGACCGGCCGGTCCGGGTCCAGGTGCGCCGCCAGCTCGGCGTACGGCAGGCCGAAGCCGACCCCGCCGTGCACGCAGAACAGCGGCTCGGCGCCGCCGCCGGGCCGGATCGCCAGCACCGGCTCCAGCAGCGCCGCCGGGAGCCGCCCGATCCCGGCCCCGCCTCCGACCGGCCCGGGCCCGGCGGGCCGGGCGACGGCGGCCAGCGCGGCCACCGTCTTGTGGGTGAACACATCGGCCAACGATAGGGTCAGCCCGGCCTTGGCGGCCCGGCCGACGATCTGCACCGAGCGCAGGCTGTCACCGCCGAGCGCGAAGAAGTCCCCGTCCGCGTCGACCCGTTCGAGCCCGAGCACCTCCCCGAAGACGGCCGCCACGGCCTGCTCGGCGGGCGTGCTCGGTGGGCGCCCCGAAGGCGCCGCGTCCGGCACCGCCCCCGGCTCCGGCAGCGCGCCGACGTCCAGCTTGCCGTTGGCGGTCAGCGGCAGCGCGGGCAGCGTCACCAGGGCGGCCGGCACCATGTGCGCGGGCAGCGACTCGCCGAGGAAGGCACGCAGCACCGGCCCGTCCACGGCGGCCACCCCGGGCAGCGGCACCACGTAGCCGACCAGCTGCGGGACCCCGGTCCGGGTCGGGCGGACCCGCACCGCCGCCTGCACCACCACCGGGTGCCGGGCCAGCGCGGCCTCGATCTCGCCGAGCTCGATCCGGAAGCCGCGCAGCTTGACCTGGTGGTCCGCCCGGCCGACGTGCTCCAGGGTGCCGTCGGCCCGTCGGCGGACCAGGTCCCCGGTGCGGTACATCCGGGTGCCGGGCGGGCCGTACGGGTCCGCGACGAAGCGCTCGGCGGTGGTCACCGGGCGGCCCGGGTAGCCCCGGGCCAGGCCGGCCCCGGCGAGGTACAGCTCGCCGGTGACGCCGACCGGCGAGGGGCTCAGCGCCGCGTCCAGCACGTACGCCCGGTGACCGCCCAGCGGGCGGCCGATCGGTGGGCGGCCGTCGCCGGGGCGCAGCCGTCCGCTCCAGGTGGCGCAGACCGAGGCCTCGGTCGGGCCGTAGGCGTTGCGCAGGTCGAGCCGCCCGGCGAGCCGGTCGACCAGGGCGGGCGGGCAGGCCTCGCCGCCGACCGCGAGCAGCAGTCCGGCGGGCAGCGGTGCGTCGTCCGGCAGGCCGGCCGCGACGGTCGGCGGCAGGATCGCGTGGTCGACCCGGTGCTCGGCCAACAGCGCGGCCAGCTGCTCCCCGGAGAGCCGGCTCTCGTCGGTGGCGAACACCAGGGTGCCGCCGGTGCACAGCGAGGCGCCCAGCTCCCACACCGTGGCGTCGAAGCTGAACGAGGCGAACTGCAGCACCCGGCGGCCGGGCCCGAGCAGCCCATGCAGCTCGGCGACCAGGTTGACCGCCCCGGCGTGCGGCACCGCGACGCCCTTGGGGCGGCCGGTGGAGCCCGAGGTGTAGATCAGGTACGCGGTGTCCTGCGGGGTGAGCGGCCGGGTGCGGTCGGCGTCGCCGGGGTCGGTGTCCGGGCTCCCGGCCAGTTCGGCCAGCGTCCCGGGGGCGTCCAGCAGGAGCGGGGTGACGCCCTCGGGCAGAGTGACGCCCTCGGCGGCCAGCACCTGGACGGGCGCCGCGTCGCCGAGCATGTGGGCGATCCGCTCGGCCGGGTACTGCGGGTCCACCGGGAGGTAGGCGGCGCCGGTCTTGAGCACCGCCAGCAGGGCCACGACCAGCTGCGGGGAGCGCGGCAGGGCGAGCGCCACCACGTCGCCGGGGCCGATCCGGCGGGCCAGCAGCAGGTGGGCCAGCCGGTTGGCCCGGGCGTTCAGCCCGCGGTGGTCCAGGCGCAGGGTGTCCGGCCCGGCCGGGACGGCGTCGGGGGCGATCAGCGCCGGGCGGTCCGGGTGCCGGGCGGCGGCGTGCTCCAGCAGCGCGGGCAGGGTGCCGGCACCCGGCACCACCGGCGGGGCCGGCGGGGTGTCCCCCTGCGCGAGCAGGGCGTGCCGCTCCTCGGCGGTGAGCAGCTCCAGGGCGCTGAGCGGGGCGTCCGGGGTGCGGGCGGCGGAGTCGAGCAGGGTGGCCAGCGAGCGGACCAGGCGGTCGGCGGTGTCGGCGGTGAAGAGGTCCTCGCGGTACTCCAGCAGGAGGTCCAGCCCGGCCGGGGCACCGTCCGGGGCGGTGTGCTCGCGGACCTGGAAGGACAGGTCGAACTTGGCGGTGGTGGTGTCGATCGGCAGCACCTCGGCGGTCAGCCCGGGCATCGGCGGCAGCGGCGCCCCGGGGCCGCCGGGGGCGGAGCCCTCGACGGTGCCGGCGCTCTCGAAGGCCAGCACCACCTGGAAGAGCGGCTGGCGGCCCATCGAACGGACCGGGTTGAGCTCCTCGACCAGGTGCTCGAAGGGCAGTTCGGCGTGGGCGAAGGCGGTCAGGTCGGTCTCCCGGACCCGCCCGAGCAGCGCCCGGAAGGCCGGGTCACCGGAGGTGTCGGTGCGCAGCACCAGGGTGTTGACGAAGAAGCCGACCAGCTCCCGGACGGCCTCCTCGCTGCGCCCGGCCACCGGGCTGCCGAGCGGGATGTCGGTGCCGGCGCCGAGCCGGGTGAGCAGGGCGGCCAGCCCCGCCTGGACGGCCATGAAGGTGCTGGCGCCGCCGGACCGGGCGAGCTCGGTGAGCCGGGCGTGCGCGGCGGCGGGCAGCGCGCAGCGGACCTCGCCGCCGCGGTGGCCGGCCCGGGCCGGTCGCGGGAAGTCCGCGGGCAGCTCCAGCTCCTCCGGGATGCCCGCCAACTCCTTCCGCCAGTGGGCGAGTTCGGCGTGCGCCAGGCTGTCCGGGTCGTCCTTGGCGCCGAGCAGGGCGCGCTGCCACAGCGCGTGGTCGGCGTACTGCACCGGCAGCGGCGGACGGTCCGGCGCCCGGCCCTCGGACCGGGCCCGGTAGGCGTCGGCGAGGTCGCGCACCAGCGGGCCGAGCGACCAGCCGTCGGCGGCGATGTGGTGCACGGTCAGCAGCAGCGCGTGGTCCGCCGGGCCGAGGACGAACAGCCGCGCCCGCAGCGGCACATGGGCGGACAGCAGGAAGGGCCGGGCCGCCTCGGCGGCCAGCGCGGCGGGCAGCCCGTCCGGGTCCGTCTCCACCGACTCCAGCCCGCCGCCCGCCGGTTCGGCCTCGGCGGTGGTCAGCACCAGCTGTGAGGGCCGCCCGTCCGCCTCCGCGAAGACGGTGCGCAGGCTCTCGTGCCGCTCCAGCACGTCCCGGACGGCGGCGGCCAGCGCGGCCCGGTCCAGCGGGCCGGTCAGCCGGACGGCCAGCGGGATGTTGTAGGCGCCGGTCGGGCCGTCCATCCGGTCCAGGAACCAGAGCCGCTCCTGGGCGAAGGACAGCGGCACGGTGGCGGGCCGCCCGGCGGCGCCCAGCACCGGCCGGGCGGAGGCCGCACCCGCCGCACCCGCCGCCGCGGGCTCCTCGGCGGCGGCCAGGGCGCGGGCCAGGCCCTCGGCCGTCCGGGCGTCGAACAGCGCCCGCAGCGGGACGTCCGCCCCGAGCGCGGCGCGCAGCCGGTTGACCACCCGGGTCGCGGAGAGCGAGTGGCCGCCGAGCGCGAAGAAGTCGTCGTCCGCGCCGACCCGCTCCAGCCCGAGGGCCTCGGCGAACACCGCGCAGAGCAACTCCTCGCGCTCCCCCGCCGGCGGGCGCCCGCCGCCCGCGCGCTCCTCCGGCGGGGCGGGCAGGGCCTTGCGGTCGACCTTGCCGTTGGGGGTCAGCGGCAGCTCGTCCAGGGCGACGTACCCGGCCGGCAGCATGTGCGCGGGCAGCACCGCCGCCGCCCGCTCGCGCAGCCCGTCGCAGTCGACCCCGGCCGGCACCACGTAGGCGACCAGCCGGGCGTCCCCCGCCCGGTCGGTGCGGGCCGTGACGACGGCCCGCCGCACCCCGGGCTGGGCGGCCAGCACCGACTCGATCTCGCCCAGCTCGATCCGGTGGCCGCGGACCTTCACCTGGAAGTCGCTGCGCCCGGCGTACTCCAGCGCCCGGCCGGCGGCGTCCCAGCGGACGATGTCGCCGGTGCGGTACATCCGGGTGCCGGGCGCGCCGTACGGGTCGGCGGTGAAGCGTTCGGCGGTCAGGCCGGGGCGGCCCAGGTAGCCGCGGGCGAGGCCGGCGCCGGCCAGGTAGAGCTCCCCGAAGGTGCCGTCCGGGACGGGCCGCAGCGCGCCGTCCAGCACGTAGGCCCGGGTGTTGGCGATCGGGGTGCCGATCGGCGGCGGTCCGGACGGGTCCGCGGTCAGGGCGGCGGCCGTGGACCAGACGGTGGTCTCGGTCGGCCCGTAGACGTTGGTCACCGAGGCGCAGTGCGCGGTGAGGACGCGGGCCAGCGGCTCGGGCAGCGCCTCGCCGCCGACCAGGGCGCGCAGCCCGGCCAGGCGCGGGGCGTGCTCGGCGGCGAGCGACTGCCACAGGCTCGGGGTGGCCTGGAGGACGGTGGCGCCGAGGCCGGTGACCGCCTCGGCCAGGGCGGCCGGGTCGCGGACGGTCTCCCGGTCGGCGAGCAGGAGTTCGGCGCCGGTGGCGAGCGGGACGAACAGCTCCAGGTTGGCGATGTCGAAGCCGAAGGTGGTGACGGCGAGCAGCCGGTCGGCCGGGGTGACGGCGCAGCGCGCGGCCATGTCCCGGACCAGGTTGACCAGCGCGGCGTGCGGCACCACGACGCCCTTGGGGCGGCCGGTGGAGCCCGAGGTGTAGATGACGTACGCGGGGTGGTCGCCGTCCGGCTCCCGCGGCGTGGCGCACCCGGCCGCTACGGCGGGAACGCCGTCCGGGTCGTCCAGGACCCACAACGCGCCGCCCCCGGGCAGCAGTTCGCGCACCCGGCGGTGGGTGAGGGTGACCACCGGGGCGGCGTCGGCGAGCATGTAGTGCAGCCGCTCCACCGGGTAGTCCGGGTCCAGCGGCAGGTAGGCGGCGCCGGTCCGGAGGACCGCCAGGGCGGCCACCACGAGGTCCACCGAGCGGTCCAGGGCGATCGCCACCACCCGCTCCGGACCCGCCCCGGCGGCGCTCAGCCGAACGGCCAACTCCTCGGCCCGCTGGTGCAGTTCGCGGTAGCTCAGGCGCTGCCCGGCGCACCGCAGGGCGGGCGCGTCCGGGGTGCGGGCGGCCTGCTCGGCCAGCAGCGGGGCGAGCCAGCGGCCGGGCGGCTCGGTCGCGGTGGCGTTGCGCCGCTCGACGATCCGGTCCCGCTCGACCCCGTCCAGCACGTCCAGGCGGCCGCAGGGCCGGTCGGGCGCGGCCACCGCGGCGGCCAGCAGCCGGGCGAAGCGCCGCCCGATCAGCTCGGCCTCGGCGGCGTCGACCAGGGTGGGCAGGTGGTTCACGGCGAGGCCGAAGGGCGTGCCGGGGAAGACGGTGAGGGTGACCGGGAAGTCGGTGGCCGAGCGGATGTCGACGCCGGTCACCCGGGGGCCGTCGCCCTGGTCCAGCCGCAGGCTGCCCATCGGGTAGTTCTGGAACATCAGTGCGGTGTCGAAGAGTTCACCGCGGACGGCGGTGAGCTGCTGCACCTCGGCCAGCGTCAGGTGCTCGTGCGGCAGCAGCTCGGTCTGGCCGTGCTGGACGGCGGCGAACAGCTCGGCCGGGGTGCGCGCCGGGTCGACGTCCACCCGGACCGGCAGGGTGTTGGCGAACAGCCCCACCATCCGCTCGACGTCCGGGAGACCGGCCGGGCGGCCGGAGCTGACCGCGCCGAACACCACGGTGTCCTGGCCGGTCAGCCGGGACAGCAGCAGCGCCCAGCAGCCCTGCACCACCGCGTTGACGGTCAGGCCGCGCGAGCGGGCGAAGCCGGTCAGCGCCTCCGCCACGGCGGGGTCGAGGTCCAGCGGGACGGACCGCGGCAGCGCGTCCGCCCCCTCGCCCCGGGTCCGGCCGGCCGGCACCAGCCGGGTCGGCTCGGTGACCCCGGCCAGCGCCGCGCTCCAGGCGGTACGGGCGGCGGCCCGGTCCTGGGCGCCGAGCCAGGCCAGGTGGGCGGGGTAGCGGGCGGCGGGCTCCAGGGCAGCAGGGTCCAGGGCAGCGCCCGACTCACCGCCCGCCCGGGCCGGGCCGGCCAGTTCGGCCAGTTCGCCGAGCAGGGTGACCATCGACCAGCCGTCCAGCAGGATGTGGTGGACGGTCCACAGCAGCCGGCACCGCCCGTCCCCGGCCCGGGCCAGGGTGAGCCGGTGCAGCGGCGGCCGGGCCAGGTCGAAGCGGCGCAGCCGGTCCTCCTCGGCCAGCCGCTCGAACCCGGCGTCCGCCTCCGCCCCGGCGCCCGGCACCGCGACCTCCCGCCAGGGCAGCGCGACCGCGGTCGGGACCACCTGGATCGCCTCGCCGTTCTTGCGCGTCCGGAAGCAGGCCTTGAGGTTCGGGTGCCGCTCCAGCAGCGCGCCCGCCGCGGTGCGCAGCGCCCCCGCCCCGGCGTCGGTCAGCTCCTCGAAGTCGAGCACCAGCTGAATGGTGTAGACGTCCGTCCCCGCGCGGTCGTACTCCGAGAGAAAGAGCAGTCCCTGTTGCAGCGGCGAGAGCGGAAGGACTTCACTGATGGCGGACGGCCGATTCAAACCGGGCTCCTCACGGAAGGCCCGCACAAGTGCGGTGCGAGTGCGGTGCACGTACGGAATAACAAACGTTTTCCGATCGCGCTGACGGGCAACTGACCGGCAACTGACGGACGGCTGACGGACCCCGCCGAGCTGCGCCGATGCCCTGACCGGCGGGGGCCGTCAGCAATCCGTCAGCACTGCGTCAGCGCGCGGCGGGAGGCTGGCCGCCGAGGCTAATTCGTCACCGAAGGCCAGGAGTCTCCGTGCCGGTCATTTCCGCGTCGCACGAATTCGAGGTCAGCGACCTCTTCGTGAATCTTCAGCCGATCTTCGGGCACCGCCTCTTCGTGAAAGTGGAGGGATTCAACTTCGCCGGTTCCATCAAGCTGAAGGCGGCCAGGGAAATGGTCGCCCGGGCCGAGGCGGCCGGCCTGCTGGGGCCCGGCTCGACGCTGGTGGAGTCCTCGTCCGGGAACATGGGCGTGGCGCTGAGCGTGCTCGCCGCGGCGCGCGGCTACGGGTTCGTCTGCGTCACCGACTCCCGCTGCAACGAGGCCACCCGGCAGATCATGGAGTCCTACGGCACCGAGGTGCACGTGATCACCGAGCCGCACCCGACCGAGGGCTTCCTCGGCGCGCGGATCCGGCACGTCCGGGCGCTGCTGGCCGAGGACGAACGGCGGGTCTGGCTCAACCAGTACCTCAGCCCGGGCAACTGGATGGCCCACTACCGCACCACCGCGCCCGCCATCGCCCGCCAGTTCCCGGACCTGACCGTGCTGTTCGTCGGCGCGGGCACCACCGGCACCCTGATGGGCTGCGCCCGGTACTTCCGGGAGCGGCGGCCCTCCGTGCGGGTGGTCCCGGTGGACAGCGTCGGCTCGGTCACCTTCGGCGCCCCGCCGGCCACCCGGCACATCCCCGGCCTGGGCACCAGCGTGCGCCCGCCGCTGCTGGACGACTCGCTGGTGGAGCACCCGGTCCACGTCGAGGAGCGCGACACCGTGCGCACCTGCCGGGAACTGATGCGCGGCGGCTTCCTGTTCGGCGGCTCCACCGGTACCGCGGTGAGCGGGGCGCTGCGCTGGCTGGACGAGCACCACGGGGACGGCGCGGGCGGCGTGCGCGAGCGGGTGACGGCCGTGACCATCGCGCCGGACCTCGGCGAGCGCTACCTGGACACCGTCTACCACGACGAGTGGGTGGCCCGCTCGATCGGGCCGGAGGGCCTGCTGCCGGGCGTCGACCGCACGGGGCTCGGCGTCGGCGCCGGGCTGCACGCGGTGACCGGCTGAGCCGGGTCCGGGGTTCCGAAGGACCCCGGGGAGTCCGGAGAGTTACGGCGCGTTCCGAGGCTTCCCGGGATTCCGGGAATTCCGAAGGTTCCGAGAGTTGCCAGAATTTCGAAGCGGCTGAGGCGAGGATGACGGAGAACGAAGCAACGACGACGAACCCGGGTGCCGTGCTGCCGCTCACCGCGGCGCAGGCCGAGATCTGGTTCGACGAGCAGTTCGCCGCCGGGCCGCTGGCCTACAACATGGCGGACTACATCGACCTGCACGGACCGCTCGACCCGGACCGGCTCGCGCTCGCCCTGGGGCGCCTGGGCCACGAGGCCGAGGGGCTGCGGGTGCAGTTCGTCGAGGAGGACGGCGGGCCCGGCCAGATCATCCGCCCGCTCGCGCAACTCCCGCTGAAGCGGCTGGACTTCGCCGGACAGACCGATCCGCTCGCGGCCGCCGAGCAGTGGATGCGGGCGGACCACGCCGACCCGATCAAGATCACCGACTTCCCGCTGTTCCGCGGCGCGCTGATCCGGCTCGGCCCCGACCGGCACCTGCTCTACCTGTGCATGCACCACATCCTGTCGGACGGCTTCAGCCGCGGGCTGCTCTACCCCAAGCTCTCCGGCCTCTACGGCCGGCTCGGCGACGCAACCGGCGCCGCGGCCGGTGCCGAGGCCGACCCGACGGCACCGGACGCCGAGGCGATGCCGCCGTTCCACCACCTGCTGGACGCCGAACGCCGGTACCTGGACTCCAAGATGGTCGGCAAGGACCGCGACTACTGGACCGACCGCCTCACCTCCGACCGGCACGGCCCGCTGCCCGAACTGGTCTCGCTCTCCGAGCAGGAGCCGGCCCCCGCCCGGGTCGCCCTGCGCGAGACCGTCCGGCTCTCCCCGGAGACCACCGGCGCGCTGCACGCCCTCGCCCAGGACGGCAAGGTCACCCTGCCGGTGCTGATGGTCGCCGCGATGGCCGCCTACACCCAGCGGGCCACCGGCGTCGCCGCGCCGCTGCTCACCCTGCCGGTCACCGGCCGGGTCGGCGCGGTCAGCCGCGCGATCCCCGGCATGCTCGCCAACTACCTGCCGCTGGCCGTCCCGGTCCGCCCGGAGCTGACCCGCACCGAGCTGCTGCGCGCGGCCTGGCGCGAGGTCGCCCGCGCGCTGCAGCACCAGCGCTACCGCGGCGACCGGATCCGCCGGGACATCGGCCTGCGGATCGACGACCAGCGCGCCTTCGGCCCGTTCATCAACGTGCTCGACCAGGACCCGGAGCTGGCCTTCGGCCCGGGCTGCCGGGGCGTGGTGGTCAACCTCTCCACCGGCATCGTCAAGGACCTCATCCTGACCGTCCTCAACGCCGCCGACGGCACCGTGGAGCTCCACCTCGACGGCAACCCCGAGCTCTACACCGGCGCCGAACTCGCCACCCACCTGGCCCGGTTCGCGACCTTCCTGGACACCCTCGCCACCATGCCCGCCGACCGCCCGCTCGGCCGGGTCGGCCTGGGCGCGAGCGGCGAGCCGCTCGGGCTGCTCGGCAGCCGGGACGCCGAGACCGCACCCGACCAGGGCCTGGTCGACCGGGTGCGCGCCGTCGCGGCCGAACGGCCCGGGGCGGTGGCGGTCCGGGACGGCCGCGAACAGGTCGACTACCGGGGGCTGCTGGCCCGGGCCGCCGGAGCCGCCGCCCGGCTGTCCGCCGCCGGGGCGGGCCGCGGCGCGGTGGTCGCGATGCTCGCCGAGCCCGGCGTGCCCTTCGTCGCCGGGCTGCTGGCCGTCCAGGCGGTCGGCGCCGCCTACCTGCCGCTGGACCCGGCCGCGCCCGCCGCCCGCAACACCGCCCTGCTGACCGACAGCGGCGCCGCCCACCTGCTGCTCGGCGCCGACTGCCCGGCCCCGGCGGCCGCCGGGGTCACCGTCCTGCCGCTGGCCGACCCCTCCGACGCCGACGGGACCGCCGAACTCCCGTCCGTGGGCGGCGGATCGGGCCTCGCGTACGTGATGTTCACCTCCGGCTCCACCGGCCGGCCCAAGGGCGCGATGGTGCAGCGCTCCGGGATGATGAACCACCTCTGGGCCAAGGTCCAGGACCTCGACCTGGCCGCCGGCAAGACGGTGATCCAGAACGCGCCGCTGACCTTCGACGTCTCGGTCTGGCAGCTGCTCGCCCCGCTGGTCGTCGGCGGCACCGTCCGGGTCAGCGGCACCGACACCGCCGCCGACCCGAGCGCGCTGTTCGCGCTGGTCCGGGCGGAGGGCGTGGCCGTCCTGGAGGTCGTCCCCTCGCTGCTGCGCGCCGCCCTGGACGCCTGGGACCTCGACGGCAGCGCACCCGAACTCCCCTCCCTGGAATGGCTGATGGTCACCGGCGAGGCGCTGCCCGCCGACCTCTGCCGCCGCTGGCACACCCGCTACCCCGACGTCCCGATGATGAACGCCTACGGCCCGACCGAGTGCTCCGACGATGTCACCCACGCCGTCATCGCCGTCGACGACGAACTCGGCGCCCGCGTCCCGATCGGCTCCCCCGTCCGCAACACCCGGCTCTACGTGCTGAGCGACGAACTCCAGCCCGTCCCCGTCGGAGTCCCGGGCGAGCTGTACGTCGGCGGCGCCGGCGTCGGCCGCGGCTACCTGAACGACCCGGCCCGCACCGCCGCCACCTTCCCCGCCGACCCCTTCACCGCCGACGGCACCAGGATGTACCGCACCGGCGACCGCGTCGTCCAACGCCCCGACGGACAACTGGAGTTCATCGAACGCCGGGACCACCAGGTCAAGATCCGCGGCCGCCGGGTCGAGACCGGCGAGATCGAAGCCGTCATCCGCACCCTCGCCACCGTCACCGACGCCGCCGTCGCCGTCCTGCCCGACGCCTCCGGCAACCCCCGCCTGGTCGGCTACCTCACCGGCCCGGGCGTCCGGCCGAGCCAGGTGCGCGCCGAACTCGCCCAGCTGCTGCCCGCGTACATGATCCCCGCCACCTGGCTGGTCCTGGACGCCATGCCGCTCACCCCCAACGGCAAGCTCGACCGCAAGGCCCTCCCCCAGCCCGCCCCCACCGAACAGGGCGGCAGCCGGGGCCCGCGCACCGAACGCGAGCGGATCCTCTGCGACATCCTGGCCGAGGTGCTCGGCAGCACCGCCGTCGGCATCGACGAGGACTTCTTCGCCCTCGGCGGCGACAGCATCCGCTCCATCCAGGTGGTCAGCCGCGCCCGCAAGGCCGGGCTGCTCTTCACCACCCGGGACATGTTCACCCACAAGACCGTCGCCGCCCTCGCCCGGATCGCGGGCGGCGCCGCCGCCGACGAAGCGTCCCCCCGGGAGGACGAGGGCGGCACCGGACCGTACGAACTCACCCCGATCGCCGCCCAGTTGCACGAGGATACCGGCAGCCTCGACGGCCCGGTGGCGACCTACGGCCAGTACGTGGTGGTCCGGGTCCCCGCCGGGCTGGACGCCGGGCTGCTCGACACCGCCCTGCACGCCCTGGTCGACCACCACGACGCGCTGCGCACCCGGGCCACCGAGCCCTCCCCCGGCCTGTGGCACCTGGAGGCGCTGGCCCCCGGCGCCCTGGCCGGCGTCCGGCTGGCCACCACCGCCGAGCACCCCCAGGGCGACGTGCTGGGCTTCGCCGAACGGCAGGCCACCGCCGCCCGCGCCCGACTGGACCCGGGCTCCGCCGTGATGCTCCAGGCCGTGCTGATCCCCGCCGCGCCCGGCGCCGACAGCGCCCACCTCGTCCTCTGCGCCCACCACCTGGTCATCGACGGCGTCTCCTGGCGGATCCTGCTGCCCGACCTGGCCGCCGCCTGCGCCGCGCTCGCCGAGGGCCGCACCCCGGCCCCCGACCCGGTCGGCACCTCCTACCGCGCCTGGTCCCGGCTGCTCGCCGAACAGGCCCGCACCCAGGTCCGCGGCGCCGAACTCGCCCACTGGCAGGGCATCCTGGACGGCCCGGACCCGCTGGTCGGCCACCATCGGCTCGACCCGGAGACCGACGTGTACGGCACCCGGCGCACCCTGCGCCTGGAACTCGGCCCGGAGACCACCGGCCCGCTGCTCACCGACGTCCCGGCGGCCTTCCACGCCGAGGTCAACGACGTGCTGCTGACCGGCCTCGCCCTCGCCGTCGCCGACTGGCGCCGCCGCCACGGCCACGCCGACCACGCCCGCACCCTGATCGAGCTGGAGGGCCACGGCCGCGAACAGCTCAGCGACCGCCTCGACCTCTCCCGCACCGTCGGCTGGTTCACCGCCGCCTTCCCCGTCCGCCTCGACCCCGGCGAGCCGGACTGGGACGAACTGTGGTCCGGCGGGCCCGCGTTGGCCACCGCGCTCAAGCGGATCAAGGAGCAGCTGCGCGCCCTGCCCGACCGCGGCGTCGGCTACGGCCTGCTCCGCTACCTCAACCCGCACGCCGCCCGGGTGCTGGCCGGCCGGGACCGGCCGCAGATCGGCTTCAACTACATGGGCCGCTTCGACGCCCGGCACAGCGGCCACTGGGAGCCGGTCGGCGGCGACGGCGTGGTCGGCACCGGCGCCCACCCCGGCCTGCCGCTGCCGCACCTGCTGGACGTCACCCCGGCCACCGAGGACCGGGCGGACGGCCCCCACCTGATCGCCAACTGGGCCTGGGCCGGGCGCACCGTCGCCGAGGAGGACGCCCGGGACGTCGCCGAGACCTGGTTCCGCGCCCTCGAACTGCTCGCCCGCCACCCCGGCCCCGGCGGCCGCACCCCCTCCGACCAGCCGCTGGTCCGGCTCGACCAGGCGGAGATCGAGGAGTACGAGGCCGAACTCGCCCGGGCCGGCACCGCGCTGGCCGACGTGCTGCCGCTCACCCCGCTGCAGCAGGGCATGCTCTTCCACGCCGACCACGACGCCGCGTCCGACCACGGCGTCGACGTCTACACCCTGCAGATCGTCGCCGACCTCGAGGGCGCCGTGGACCCGGCCGCCCTGCGCGCCGCCGGCCAGGCCCTGCTCGACCGCCACCCCAACCTGCGGGCCGCCTTCCGCGCCCGGGCCGACGGCGAACCCGTCCAGGTGATCCCGCAGCACGCCCGGCTGCCCTGGCTCGAAGCCGACCTGACCGGGCTCCCGGAGCCCGCCCGGGCCGCCGAACTGGCCCGGCTCACCGAGGCCGAACGCACCCGCCGCTTCGACCTCGCCGACCCGCCGCTGCTGCGCTTCGCCCTGGTCACCCACGGCGAGGACCGCCACCGGTTCGTCTGGACCAGTCACCACATCCTGGTCGACGGCTGGTCGATGCCGCTGCTGGTCCGCGAACTGTTCGCGCTGCTCTCCTCCCGGCCGGGCGCGCCGGGCCGTGCGGACGGCACCCCGCTGCCCGACCCGGCCCCCTACCGCGGCTACCTCGCCTGGTTGGCCGCCCAGGACCGCGAGGCCGCCCGCACGGCCTGGCGCGCGGCCCTCGCCGAGCTGGACGGGCCGACCCTGCTGGTCCCGGCCGACCGGGACCGCGTCCCCGCGCTGCCGCAGGCCGTCCACGCCCAGGTGCCGCCCGCGCTGACCGCCGCCCTGACCGACTGGGCCCGCGGCCGGGGTCTCACCCTGAACACCGTGGTCCAGGGCTGCTGGGCGCTGCTGCTCGGTCGGCTCACCGGCCGCCAGGACGTGCTCTTCGGCGCCGTCACCTCCGGCCGCCCGGCCGAGGTGCCGGAGGTCGAGTCGATGATCGGCATGTTCCTCACCACCGTGCCGGTCCGGGCCCGGCTGCACCCCGGCACCCCGCTCGCCGAACTGCTGGACACCCTCCAGGAGCAGCAGAGCGCGCTGCTCCCGCACGAGCACCTCGGGCTCGCCGCGATCCACCAGGCCGCCGGGCTCACCGGCGAGGCCTTCGACACCGTGGTGCTGTTCGAGAACTTCCCGTTCGACGAGCAGCACCTGGCCGGCGGCGAAGGCCCCCGGGTGGTCCGGGCCGAGGCCCTGGACGCCCGGCACCACCCGCTCAGCCTGGTCGTCCACCCCGGCGAGGCGCTCAGCCTGCGCCTCGACCACCACCCGGAGCTGTTCGGGCGGGCCGAGGTCGAGCGGATCGCCGCCGTCCTGCTGCACCTGCTGCGCACCGTCGCCGAACAGCCCGAACTGCCGCTCGCCCGGATCGACGTCACCGCGCCGACCGACCTCACCGGCACCGCCACCCCCGGCGAACTCGGCGGGCTGCTCGGCAGCTGGGACGCCTCGCTGCCCGAGGAGAGCCTCGGCGTGGTCGAGCGGGTCCGCGCGGTGGCCGAGCGCACCCCGGAGGCCGTCGCCGTAACGGACGACGGCGGTTCGCTGACCTACCGGGAGCTGGTCGCCGCCGCCGGGGCGCTCTCCACGGCCCTGACCGGGGCCGGGGCGGGCCTCGGCTCGGTGGTCGCGATGCTCGCCGAGCCCGGCACGCCCTTCCTGACCGGGGTGCTCGGCGTCCTCGGCGCGGGCGCCGCCTACCTGCCGCTGGACCCCGCCGCGCCCGCCGCCCGCAACACCGCCCTGCTGGCCGACAGCGGCGCCTCGCACCTGCTGCTCGGGGCGGGCTGCGAGGCACCGGAGGCCGCCGGGGTCACCGTCCTCGGGTTGGAGCGGTCGCTCTCCGCGCCCGCCTCGCCCGCCCTGCCGACGCCGGTCGGCACCGGGCTCGACCTGGCGTACGTGATGTTCACCTCCGGCTCCACCGGCAGGCCCAAGGGCGCGATGGTGCAGCGCTCGGGGATGATGAACCACCTCTGGGCGAAGGTCGGCGACCTCGATCTCGCGGCCGGCGAGACGGTGGTCCAGAACGCGCCGCTGACCTTCGACGTCTCGGTCTGGCAGCTGCTCGCCCCGCTGGTCGTCGGCGGCACCGTCCGGGTCGCCGGGACGGAGGCGGCCGCTGACCCGAGCGCGCTGTTCGCCCTGGTCCGGGCGGAGGGCGTGGCCGTCCTGGAGGTCGTCCCCTCGCTGCTGCGGGCCGCCCTGGACGCCTGGGACCTGGACGGCAGCGCGCCCGAACTGCCCTCCCTACGCTGGTTGATGGTCACCGGCGAGGCGCTGCCCGCCGACCTCTGCCGCCGCTGGCACACCCGCTACCCCGACGTCCCGATGATGAACGCCTACGGCCCGACCGAGTGCTCCGACGACGTCACCCACGCCGTCATCGCCGTCGACGACGAACTCGGCGCCCGCGTCCCGATCGGCTCCCCCGTCCGCAACACCCGGCTCTACGTGCTGAGCGACGAACTCCAGCCCGTCCCCGTCGGCGTCCCCGGCGAGCTGTACGTCGGCGGCGCCGGCGTCGGCCGCGGCTACCTGAACGACCCGGCCCGCACCGCCGCCACCTTCCCCGCCGACCCCTTCACCGGCGGCGGCGCCCGGATGTACCGCACCGGCGACCGCGTCGTCCAACGCCCCGACGGACAACTGGAGTTCATCGAACGCCGGGACCACCAGGTCAAGATCCGCGGCCGCCGGGTCGAGACCGGCGAGATCGAGGCCGTGCTCCGCACCCTCGCCCCGGTCACCGACGCCGCCGTCGCCGTCCTGCCCGACGCCTCCGGCAACCCCCGCCTGGTCGGCTACCTCACCGGCCCGGGGGTGGACCCCGAGAAGATCCGCGACCAGCTGGCCGAGCTGCTGCCCGACTACATGGTCCCGGCCTCCTGGCTGGTCCTGGACGCCATGCCGCTCACCCCGAACGGCAAGCTCGACCGCAAGGCCCTGCCGCAGCCCGTCGCCACCGAGCAGGCCGGCCACCGGGGCCCGCGCACCGAGCACGAGCGGATCCTCTGCGAGATCCTCGCCGAGGTCCTCGGGGCCTCCGCCGTCGGCATCGACGAGGACTTCTTCACCCTCGGCGGCGACAGCATCCGCTCCATCCAGGTGGTCAGCCGCGCCCGCAAGGCCGGGCTCACCCTCACCACCCGGGACGTCTTCACCCACAAGACCGCCGCCGCCCTCGCCCGACTGGCCGAGGAGACCGGAGCCGAGGCCGCGGCCGCCGAAGCCGCCCCGGCGGAACCCGGAGAGGGCGGCCTGGTCGAGCTGTCCGACGAAGAACTGGCCGATCTGGAATTCGAGTTGAACGAGGAGCTGTCGTGACGACCGGCCCCAGAACCACCGGCCCCGGACCGAGCGGCCCCACAGCGACCACCACCGCCCCGGCGACGGCCGTCCCCGGGGGGAAGATCAGCGAAGTCCTGCCCCTCTCCCCGCTCCAGCAGGGCCTGCTGTTCCTCTCCTCCTACGACCAGGCCGCGCCCGACCTGTACACCCTCCAGCTGGTCGCCGAACTGGACGGCCCGGGCGTGGCCGACGGCGACCGGCTCGCCGAACGCCTGCGCACCGCCACCGCCGCCCTGCTGCAGCGCCATCCCAACCTGCGCGCCTGCTTCCGCCACCGCAAGACCGGCGAACCCGTCCAGGTCGTGCTCAAGGACACCGAGCCCCCGTGGCAGCTGCTGGACCTCACCCACCTCCCGGAGGCCGAACGCGAGGCCGAGGCCGGCCGCCTCACCCGCGAGGACCGGCTGCGCCGCTTCGACCCGGCCCGGCCGCCGCTGATGCGGTTCACCCTGATCCGGCTCGGCGAGGGCCGCCACCGCTTCCTCTGGTCGGTGCACCACATCGTCCTGGACGGCTGGTCCTTCCCGCTCGCGGTACGGGAGTTGGGCCTGCTGGGCGACCCGGCCACGGCCGCCGCGCTGCCCGCGCCCGCGCCGTACCGGTCCTTCCTCGGCTGGCTGAACGGCCGCGACCGGGCCGCCGCCCGCACCGCCTGGGCGGAGCTGCTGGCCGACCTGGACGGACCGGTCCGGGTGCTGCCGTCGACCGGCGCCTCGCCCGAACTCCCCTCCACCACCCGGCGGTTGCTGGACGAGCGGCCCACCGCGGCGCTGTCCGACTGGGCCCGCGGCCGGGGCCTCACCCTGAACACCGTGCTGCAGGGCTGCTGGGCGCTGCTGCTCGGCGGGCTCACCGGCCGCCAGGACGTGGTCTTCGGCTCGGTCACCTCCGGCCGCCCGGCCGAGGTGCCGGGGGTCGAGTCGATGATCGGGCTGTTCGCCAACACCCTCCCGGTGCGCGCCGACCTGCGCCCGGACCGCCGGGCGAGCGAGCTGTTCGCGGCGCTGGCCGCGCAGCAGCTGGCGATGATGCCGCACGAGCACCTGCCGCTGGCCGAGGTGCAGGCCGCCTCCGGGGTGCGCGGCGAGCTGTTCGACACGGTGCTCGCCTTCCAGAGCTTCCCGATGGACGAGGCGGCGCTGTACCGGGAGTCCGGCGGCACGGTCAGCTCGGCCCGGATCCTCTCCGCCACCCACTACCCGCTGAGCCTCAGCGTCTTCCCCGGCGCGCGCCTGGACCTCCAACTCGGCCACCGCGCCCCGGCCTTCGACGCGGCCCGGGCGGACGGGCTGCTCGACCGGCTGGTGCGCGTCCTGGAGCGGGTCGCCGAGGACCCGCACACCCTGCTCGCCCACCTGGGCGCGCCCGAAGCGGCCGTCCAGCCCGTCGGGCCCCGCGAAGTCGCCCCGCAGCCCCGGCACACCACCATCCCGGAGCTGTTCGCCGAGCAGGCCGCCCGCACCCCGGAGGCCGTCGCGGTCACCGCCCCGGACGCCGAGCTCAGCTACCGCGAACTGGACGAGCGCTCCGACCGGCTGGCCCACCTGCTGGTCGCGCGCGGCGCCGGCCCGGAGTCCTTCGTCGCCGTCGCCCTGCCGCGCGGCGCCGAGCTGGTCGTCGCCGTCCTCGCGGTACTCAAGGCGGGCGCCGCCTACCTGCCGCTGGAGCCCGCCCACCCGGCCGAGCGGACCGGCCACGCGCTGGCCGACGCCCGGCCCCTGCTGCTGGTCACCACCACCGGCCTGCTGCCCGGCACCGAACTCCCGAGGATCGAGCTCGACACCCCGGAGACCGCCGCCGCCCTCGCCGCCGCCCCCGCCACCGCGCCGACGCCCGCGCCCGCCCTGCGGCCCGAGCACCCGGCCTACGTCATCTTCACCTCCGGCTCCACCGGCCGCCCCAAGGGCGTGGTGGTCCCGCACCGCAACGTGGTCCGGCTGCTGGACACCACCGAGCGGCACTTCGCCTTCGGTCCGCAGGACGTCTGGACGCTGTTCCACTCGATCGCCTTCGACTTCACGGTCTGGGAGCTGTGGGGCGCCCTGCTGTACGGCGGCCGGCTGGTCGTCGTCCCGTACGACGTCTCGCGCTCCCCCGACGCCTTCCTCGACCTGCTCGCCGCCGAGCGGGTGACCGTCCTCAACCAGACCCCGTCCGCCTTCCAGCAGCTGAGCCGCGCCGACGCCGAGCGCCCACGCGAACTCGCCCTGCGCACCGTGGTGTTCGGCGGCGAGGCGCTGGACCAGGGCGGGCTCGCCGACTGGTACGCCCGGCACCCCGAGGACGCGCCGCGGCTGGTCAACATGTACGGCATCACCGAGACCACCGTGCACGTCACCCGGCACGACCTGACCGCCGCACCGGCTGCCGTACCGGCCTCGGCAACGGCTGTCGCCGAGGCCGGCAGCGCGATCGGCCGTGCCCTCCCCGACCTGCGCACCTACCTGCTGGACGGCGCCCTGCGGCCGGTCCCGCCCGGGGTGCCCGGCGAGCTGTACGTGTCCGGCCCCGGCCTGGCCCGCGGCTACCTCAACCGGCCCGCGCTGACCGCCGAACGCTTCGTCGCCTGCCCCTTCGAGGCGGGCGGCGCCCGGATGTACCGCACCGGCGACCTCGCCCGGTGGCGGCCGGACGGCACCCTGGAGTACCTGGGCCGGATCGACGAGCAGGTCCAACTGCGCGGCTTCCGGATCGAGTTGGGCGAGATCGCGACCGTCCTCGGCCGGCACCCGCTGGTCGCCGAGGCCACCGTACTGGCCCGCGAGGACCGGCCCGGCGACCAGCGCCTGGTCGCCTACATCGTCCCGACCGCACCCGAGAGCCCTAAACTCGCCCAGGAGGTACGGGCGTTCGCCGCCGCACGACTGCCCGAGCACATGGTCCCGGCCGCCGTAGTGACCCTCCCCGCGCTGCCGCTGACCGGCAACGGCAAACTCGACCGCCGCGCCCTGCCCGCCCCCGCGTACGCCACCACCGCCCGCGCCCCGCGCGGCCGCGAGGAGCAACTGCTCTGCGCGGTCTTCGCCGAGGTGCTCGGCCTGCCGGAGGTCGGCGCCGACGACGAGTTCTTCGCCCTCGGCGGCCACTCGCTGCTCGCCACCCGGATCGTCAACCGGGCCCGGACCGAGCTCGGCGCCGAACTCCAGGTCCGGGACCTCTTCGAGGCCCCCACCCCGGCCCGGCTCGCCGCCCGGCTGAGCAGTGCGCTCCCCGACGCCACCGCCCCGCACCGCCCCCCGCTCACCGCCGGGCCCCGTCCGGCCGTGCTGCCGCTCTCCCCCGCCCAGCAGCGGCTCTGGTTCGTCGAACAACTGGGCGCCCCCGGCGGGCTCTACCACATCCCGCTGGCCGTCCGGCTCTCCGGCCCGCTGGACACCCCCGCCCTGGCCGGCGCCCTCCAGGACGTCCTGGCCCGGCACGAGGCACTGCGGACCGTGTTCCCCCGCCACACCTCCGCGGGCGCGCCGGTGGCCGAACAGCGGGTGCTCACCCCCGCCGAGGCCGTCCTCCCGCTCCCGGTGAGCCGCAGCACCGAAGCCGACCTGCCCGCCGCACTCGCCGCCGAGGCCGCCACCGGCTTCGACCTGGAGCGCGAACTCCCGCTCCGGGCCCGACTCTTCACCCTCGGGTCGGAACAGCACGTGCTCTCCCTGGTGCTGCACCACATCGCCGCCGACGGCTGGTCGCTCGCCCCGCTCACCCGCGACCTCACCGCCTGCTACCGGGCCCGCCGCGACGGCCGGCCCGCCGAACTCCCGCCGCTGCCCGTCCAGTACGCCGACCACACCCTCTGGCAGCACGGACGGCTCGGCACCGAGAACGACCCGGACAGCGAGCTCTCCCGCCAACTCCGCTACTGGACAGACCGGTTGCGCGACCTCCCGGCCGAGCTCGCGCTGCCCTTCGACCACCCCCGCGGCGCCCGGACCGACCACCGCGGGGCGGCCCACCGCGTCACCGTCCCGCCGGAGCTCGTCGAGCAGCTGCGCCGCACCGCCGCAGCCTGGTCGGTCAGCCCCTTCATGCTGCTGCGCACCGCGCTCGCCGCCCTGCTCACCCGGCTCGGCGCGGGCACCGACATCCCGCTCGGCAGCCCGATCGCCGGGCGCACCGACGACCGGCTCGACGAACTGGTCGGCATGTTCGTCAACACCCTGGTGCTGCGCACCGACACCTCCGGCGACCCGACCTTCCGCGAACTCGCCGAGCGGGTACGGGAGTCCGACCTGGCCGCGCACCAGCACCAGGAGCTGCCCTTCGAACGGCTGGTCGAGGTGCTCAACCCCGAACGCTCACTGGCCCGGCACCCGCTGTTCCAGGTGATGATCGGCCACCACCGACTCAGCTCCGCCCCCATCGCCGACCCGGAACTCACCGTCTCCGAGCAGCCCGTCCCGGTCCACACCGCCAAGTGGGACCTCTTCTTCCAGTTCACCGAAACCTCCGAAGACTCCGAGCGCCCCGAAGAAGCACTCACCCTCACCCTCGAACACCGCCTCGACCTCTTCACCCCCGCCACCGCCCGCCGGATCACCGAGGCCTACCTGCGCCTGCTCGCCGCCGCCCTCGCCGACCCCGCCGCCCCGCTCTCCCGGCCGTCACTGGCCTCCCCCGAGGAGGCGGCCGAGCTGCTCGCCCTCGGCACCCGCCGGCTCGGCGAGACCGGACCGCCCACCACCCTCACCGCCCTGGTCGACCGCCGGATCGCCGCCACCCCGCAGGCCGTCGCCGTGGTCCACGCCGGGCCGGACGGGCTCCGCCACACCAGCTACGCCGAACTGGACGCCGAGGCCAACCGCCTCGCCCAGCTGCTGACCGCCCGCGGCGCCGGCCGCGGCACACCGGTCGCGCTGCGCCTGGAGCGCGGCCCGGCGGTGGTGCGCACCCTGCTGGCGATCGCCCGCACCGGCGCCGCCTACCTGCCGATCGACCCGTCCCACCCCGCCGAGCGGGTCCACGGCATGCTCGCCGACAGCGGCGTGCGGCTGCTGGTCACCCAGCGCTCGCTGGCGGACTTCGACCTGCCCCCGGACGTCCGTCCGCTGGTCCTGGACGACCCCGGGACGGCGGCCGACCTCGCCGACCGGCCCGCCACCGCCCCCGCGGTCACCGTCCGCCCCGACGACCTGCTGTACGTCATCCACACCTCAGGCTCCACCGGCCGCCCCAAGGGCGTCGCGGTCACCCACCGCGCCGCCGCCCGCCTGGTGCTGGGCCTGCCGGAGCTCGCCCCGACCGCCGAGGACACCTTCCTGTACTTCGCGCCGGTCGCCTTCGACGCCTCCACCTTCGAGATCTGGGGCCCGCTCGCGCACGGCGCCCGGCTGGCCGTCCAGCCGCCCGGCCCCGCCGATCCGCAGGCCCTGGAGGACTTCCTGGCCCGGGCCGGGGTGACGGTCGCCTTCCTCACCACCCAGCTGGTCAACACCCTCGCCGACACCCGTCCGCGCGCCCTGGCCCCGCTGCGCGCCCTGCTCACCGGCGGCGAGGCGCACTCCCGGGACCACCTGGACCGGCTGCGGGCCGCCCTGCCCGGCACCACCGTCCTGCACGTCTACGGCCCCACCGAGACCACCACCTTCGCCACCGGCCAGGACCTCGGCCGCGCCGACGGCACCGTCCCGATCGGCCTGCCGATCGGCGACACCGGCGCGTACGTCCTGGACGAGGCACTGCACCCGGTGCCGCGCGGGGTGGTCGGCGAGCTGTACCTGTCCGGCCCGGGCCTGGCCCGCGGCTACCTGGGCCGGCCCGCGCTGACCGCCGAACGCTTCGTCGCCTGCCCCTTCGAGCCGGGCGGCGCCCGGATGTACCGCACCGGGGACCTGGTCCGCTGGGACCGGCACGGCCGGATCGAGTACGTCGCGCGCGCCGACCAGCAGGTCAAGATCCGCGGCTTCCGGGTCGAACTCGGCGAGATCGAGGGCCTGTTGGCCGCACACCCGGACGTCGCCCGGGCCGCCGTACTGGCCCCCGCCGACGCCGCCGGCCAGCGCCGACTGGTCGCCTACCTGGTGGCCCCCGAGGGCCGCCCGGCACCCGGCGCGGCCGAACTGCGGCGCCACCTGGCCCGCTCGCTGCCCGGGCACCTCGTCCCGGAGGCCTACACCGTGCTGCCCGAGCTGCCGCTGAACGCCAACGGCAAGCTGGACGTCCGCGCGCTGCCCGAACCCGCCGCCGCCCCCGCCTCGACCCGGGCCCCCCGGACGCCCGCCGAACGCCTGCTGTGCGCGGCCGTCCAGGAGGTGCTGGGCCTGCCCCGGGTCGGCCCGGACGACTCCTTCTTCGCCCTCGGCGGGGACAGCCTCAAGGCCATCCGGCTGGTCAACACGGCCGCCCGGTCCGGCCTCCCGCTCACCCTCGGCGCGGTCTTCGAGCACCGCACCCTGGAAACCCTGGCCGCCACCGCCCCTCCTGGGACCAGCCCCCACACCCTCGACCCGCTCGCCCCCGTGCTGCCGATCCGCCCCACCGGCAGCCGCGCCCCGCTGTTCTGCGTGCACGGCGGCCTCGGCTTCGCCCTGCCCTTCGCCACCCTCGCCGAGCACCTCGACCCGTCCCGCCCGGTGTACGGCCTCCAGGCCCGCGGCCTGTCCGACGACGGCCCGCTGCCCACCGAGCTCGGCCAGGTCGCCGAGGAGTACCTGGCCCGGGTCCGGGCGATCCAACCGCACGGCCCGTACCACCTGCTCGGCTGGTCCTACGGCGGGGTGGTCGCCCACGAGATGGCCGTCCGGCTGCGCGCCGCCGACGAGCCGGTGGCCCTGCTGGCCAACCTGGACGCCTACCCCGACGACGCCCGCGGCGCCCGGCCGAGCGACGCCGAGTTCCTCGCCGACTTCCTGGCCGAAGCCGGCGCCGAGCCGCCCGCCCCCGACGGCACCGCCCCGCTCACCCCCCGGACCGTCGCCGCCCACCTCGCCGGCACCCCCGGCCCGCTGGCCGGCCTCGAACCGGCCCTGCTGGAACGCCTGTTGGCCGTCATGCGCAACAATCTGGAGCTGTTCCAGCGCTTCACCCCGCACCGCCTGGACGACTGCCCGATGACCCTCTTCGTGGCCACCGGCGGCGACCGCCGCCCCACCCCGGAGGAGCGCGCCCTCAAGCTCAAGAGCTGGGAGCCGTACGTCGGTTCGGCCGTCCACCCGCACGACGTGGACGCCGGGCACCAGCAGCTGCTGCACCCCGGCCCGGCCGCCGCCATCGGCGCCGTCCTCGACGCGGTGCTCGCCACCCTCGAGACGCCCGACCACCCGTGACCCAGCCGAGCCGACCGAACCAACCGCCGAACCAGCCGAACCAGCCGAACCAGCCGAACCAGCCGAACCAGCCGAACCAGCCGAACCAGCCACAGGAGCGAACCAGCATGGCGAACCCCTTCGACCGCGAAGACGGCACCTTCCTCGTCCTCGTCAACGAGGAGGGCCAGCACTCCCTCTGGCCGTCCTTCGCCGCCGTCCCGTCCGGCTGGTCGGTGGCGCTGGAGGCCACCGACCGGGCGAGCGCCGTCGCCCACATCGAGGCCAACTGGACCGACCTGCGCCCGCTCAGCCTGCAACGGCAGGACTGACCGCCCCGACCGAACGCGCCGACTGAACACGCCGCTCCCGCCGGGGAATTCAGGACCCCCGCAGAACCGGCCCCGCCGACGCCGCCCGCCGCACCCGTGGATCCCCCGTCCACGCGGTGCGGCGGGCGGCTGTTCTCATGCCCCCGGACCGGCCGCCACCAGGCCCGTTGACCTCCCCCGACTGCCGTCAGTGAACAGTCAGTTGAACGTCATCGACCCGTCATCGGCGCTGATTAGTTTTCTGGCCAGCAGCAGATTTCCGGGCGTCTGGAAAACGGAGGAAACAGGATGACGACGGTTGCGCCGGAGCGCCTTACCCGTATCCGCGAAATCATCGCCGAGAACATCGACGTGCACACGGAGTTCGCCGACACCGCTTTGTTCGTCGACGAGTTGGGCGCGGACTCGCTCAAGCTGATCGACGTGCTGAGCGCGCTGGAGATGGAGTACTCCATCGTCATCGACATGAACGAGCTGCCGAAGATGGTGAACGTGACCACCACCTACGAGGTGACGGCGGCCGCGGCCGGCTGGTAGCCGCCGATCCACCCAGGCCCACCCCTCCCGCTCACACCGCTCTAGGAGAGGTCCCATGGACTCCACCGCACAGTCACCAGCGGCCCCCCGGTCCGGTACGCCGGCCGGGCGCCGCCGGGTCGTCCTCACCGGCCTCGGGGCGATCTCCAGCATCGGCACGGGCATCGAGGAGTACACCGCGGGGCTGCGCGCCGGCCGCTCCGGCGCGCGGCCGATCACCCGCTTCGACACCGAGGGCTTCGGCCAGAACGTCGCCTGCGAGGTCCCGGACTTCGAGCCGGAGCGCTGGATCCACCGGGTCCCGCTCCAGGACATGGGCCGGGCCGGGCAGTTCGCCGTCGCGGCGGCCCGGATGGCGGTGGACGACGCCGGACTGACCGAGGCCGACCTCGGCGAGCGCCAGGCCGTGATCAGCATCGGCACCACCGACGGCGAGTCGCACGACATCGGGCTGCTGGTCGAGCAGGAGCTCGCCGCCGGGGACCCGAAGGCGATCGACCCGGTGCTGTCCCGCCGGATCAACGCCGGCCGGCTGAGCACCGTGATCGCCCGCGAGCTGCGGATGCCGAACGTCGAACCGACCACCATCACCACCGCCTGCGCGGCCGGCAACTACTCGATCGGCTACGGGCTGGACGCGATCCGCTCCGGCGACGTCGACATCGCGCTGTGCGGCGGCACCGACGCGGTCTGCCGCAAGGCCTTCGCCCTGTTCAAGCGCTTCGGCGCGCTCACCCCGGACGTGGTCCGGCCCTTCGACCGCGACCGCCAGGGCATCCTGACCGGCGAGGGCGCGGGCATCCTCGTCCTGGAGAGCCTGGAGTCCGCGCTCTCCCGCGGCGCCCGGATCCACGCCGAGGTGCTCGGCTACGGCCTCAGCTGCGACGCCGCCCACGCCACCGCCCCCAACCGGGACGGCATCGCCCGCGGCATCCGGCTCGCCCTGGCCGACGCCGGGGTCGAACGCGACGAGATCGACTTCATCTCCGCGCACGGCACCGGCACCAAGGCCAACGACCGGACGGAGTCGGCCGCGATCCTCGACGTCTACGGCGACACCCCGCCGCGCACCGTCGCCGTGAAGTCCATGCTCGGCCACTCGATGGGCGCCGCCAGCGCGCTCGCCGCGATCGCCTGCAGCATCGCCATCGAGGAGCAGTTCATCCCGCCGACCATCAACCACCGGGAGACCGACCCGGACTGCCCGCTGGACGTCGTCCCCAACCGGGCGATCGACGCCGAGGTCCGGATCGTGGAGAACAACTCCTCCGCCTTCGCCGGCAACAACGCCATCCTGATCCTGGGCACGTACGGAGAGCGAGACCGCTGATGACCACCGCCACCGCCCCGACGGCCCTGCCGCCGGAGACCCTCGTCATCACCGGCTGGTCGGCCGTCTCGCCGTACGGCCTGACCAGCCGCGCCTTCGCGGACGGCCTGCGGGCCGGCGCCCGCACCGCCGCCGAGCCGGCCGAGGCGTACGGGCCGCTGCCCTCGCCGGAGGTCTGCCTGGTGCCCGGCTTCGACATCAAGGGCCTGCTCGGCCCCACCGGCACCGCCAAGATGGACCGGCTCACCGCGCTCACCCTGGTCGCCTCCGACGGCCTGCTGAAGGACGCCGAGGGCAACCGGGTGGTGGCCACCGACGAGTTCACCGGCGTGGTCCTCGGCATCTCGATGGGCAGCCTGGAGAACGTCACCAACTTCCTGAAGCAGTCGTACACCAACGCGCTGCCCTTCCACGTCGACGCCGGCCGCATCCCCTTCGGCAGCCTCAACCACGCCGCCGGCGCCACCGCGATCCGGCACGAGCTCACCGGCCCCAACACCACCGTCGCGGGCGGCCGGGTCAGCGGCCTGCTGGCGCTCAACTACGCGCGCCGGCTGCTGGGCCAGGGCCGGGCGACCAAGTACCTGGTGGGCTCGGCCGAGGAGTTCTCCACCGCGCACGCCTGGATCGAGCACGCCGCCGTCGCCCCCGGTGACCCGGCGCCGCTGCTCGGCGAGGGTTGCGGCCTGTTCGTGGTCGAGCCGGCCGGTACCGCCCAACGCCCGCCGCTGGCCGCCGTCCTGGCGATCGAGACCCGGGTCGACATCGACGACGACCCCGGCGCCGCCGTCACCGCCTGCGTCCGCCGCGCCCTCGCCCGGGCCGGCGCCACCGCCGAGGAGGTGTGGGCCGCCGTGCCCAGCGCCGCGCCCACCGCGGCCGGCCGGGCCGAACAGGCGGCACTGGCCGCGCTGCTGCCCGCCCCGGCGCTCACCGCCGTCCCGTCCATGGCCCTGCTCGGCGACACCAGCGCGGCCGCCGCCACCTTCCAGATCCAGGCGCTGCTCAGCGTCGCCGAGGCCGAGCCGGCCGCGGCGGGCCGGATCGCCCTGGTCACCGCCGTCGACCGGGACGGCGCGGTGGGCTGCGCGGTGCTGCGGCTGCTGGCCCCGTCCTCGGCCGCCCCCGCCCCCGCCCAGAACGGAGCCACCGCATGATCGCCCTGGTCAGCGGCGGCTCCCGGGGCATCGGCCGGGCGATCGTGCAGCGGCTCGCCCGGGACGGCTACGACGTCGCCTTCTGCTACCGCTCCGACGCCGACGCCGCCGACCGACTGGTCAAGGAGGTCGGGGAGGCCGGCACCCGGATCACCGCCACCCGCTGCGACGTGTCCGACTCCGCCGAGGTCCACGACTGGTTCGCCCGCACCGAGCGCGAGCTCGGCCCGGTGAACGCCGCGGTCACCTCGGCCGGCATCACCCGGGACCGTCCGGTCATCCTGATGCCCGAAACCGACTGGGACCAGGTGCTGCGCACCAACCTCGACGGCGTCTACCACGTGTGCCGCGCCGCCGCCTTCGCGATGAGCAAGCGCCGCAGCGGAGTGATCGTCAACCTGTCCTCCGTATCAGGGATTTACGGTAACGTCGGCCAGGCGAACTACGCCGCCTCGAAGGCGGGGATCATCGGCTTCACCAAGTCCCTGGCCAAGGAGTGCGGCCCGCGCGGCGTGCGGGCCAACGTGGTCGCCCCGGGCCTGATCGCGACCGACATGGTCGGCGACATGTCCGCGGCCGCGATGGAGCGGATGCTGGGGAACGTCGCGCTCGGCCGGGCCGGCAAGCCGGAGGAGGTGGCTGATCTGGTCTCCTTCCTGCTGTCCGACCGGGCGGCGTACATCAGCGGGTCGGTCTTCGAGATCCACGGCGGCGGCACGTTCTGATGGTCCGACGAACGGGGGCGGAAATGCGGGAAGCACAGAGTCCGACGGCCGGCGGCGGCAGGGACCACCACGACGACCACTACGACGCGATCGTGGTCGGCAGCGGCCTCGGCGGGCTGGTCAGCGCGGCGTACCTGGCCGCCGACGGACGCCGCGTGCTGGTCCTCGAACAGCACGACGTGGCGGGCGGCAACGCCCACGTCTTCCGGCGCCGGCGCAAGTACGAGTTCGACGTGGGCACCCACTACGTCGGCGACTGCGGGCCCGACGGCATCCTCCCCGCGATCCTGTCCGGCCTCGGCGTCCGCGACCGGGTCTCCTTCCGCCCGATGGACAACGAGCAGGGCTTCGACCGGATCATCACCCCCACCGCCACGCTGGACGTGCCGGCCGGCTGGACGGCCTACCGCGACCGGCTGTGCGACGCGCTGCCCGAGGAGACCGAGGGCATCGACCGCTTCGTCCACCTCGCCGAAGCGGTGGCCGGCGCCACCCGGGAGGCCCTGCTCGGCCGCTCCATGGTCGACCTGTTCCGCCAGTACCCGGACACCATGCGCTGGGCCCGCCGGGCCCGGACCCTCGCCGACGCCCTGGACCACTGCGGCGTCTCCCCCAAGGCCCGCACCCTGCTCGCCGCCCAGGCCGGCAACTACGGCACCATGCCGGACGGCATCACCTTCGCCGAGCACTCCGCCATGCTCGACCACTACCTGCGCGGCGCCTACTACCCGGAGGGCGGCGGACAGGTCCTGGTGGCCGCCTTCGTCGAGGCCCTGGAGTCGTACGGCGGCGAGCTGCGCACCCGCTGCGAGGTGCGCCGCATCCTGATCGAGGAGGGGCGCGCCACCGGCGTCGAACTCGCCGACGGCACCCGGCTATCCGCTCCCCTGGTGATCTCCAACGCCGACTACCGCCGCACCGTGCTCGACCTGTGCGGCGGCGAGCGGGCCTTCCCCGCCGACCTGGTCGACCGGACCCGCACCGCCACCATGCGCGGCGCCCTGGTCGCGGTCTACATCGCGCTCGACACCGAGCTGCCCGGCCTGCCCAACGCCAACCTCTGGTGGCACGGCAGCGACGACATGGAGGCCGCGCACGCCGCCATGATCGAACGCTGGGAGCGCGAGCGCAGGATGGACTCGATACCCCAGCTGATGTTCTCCTTCGCCTCCCACAAGGACCCGGACGCGGCCGCGGTCTGCCCGCCCGGCCACACCAACTTCCAGCTGCTCACCCTCTGCCCGCCCGGCTACGACTTCTGGGGCGTGCGGGGCGGCCCGGCGGACGGCGAGCCCTACCGCCGCGACGCCGCCTACCAGGACCGCAAGCGGCAGTTCACCGAACTGATGCTGACCACCGCCGAGAAGGTGATCGGCCCCTTCCGGGACCGCATCACCCACCTCGAGACGGCGACCCCGCTCAGCCACGAGCGCTACATCCGCAGCAGCGGCGGCACCCCGTACGGCATGGCCCGCTGGGGCAGCGTCAGCCAGCGGCCCGACCTGCGCACCGACGTCGAGGGCCTGTACGTGGTCGGCCAGAGCACCCGCTTCGGCAGCGGCCTGAGCGCGGTCGCCACCGGCGGCGTGGTCGCCGCCGGGCAGATCCTCGACCGCCCGCTGATGCCCGAACTGGTCGCCGGCACGGTGCTCGGCGACCCGGCCAGGCTGCCCGACCGCGGCCCCGGCTGGGACCCGCTACTGGTCTCCCGCGGCCGCGCCCGGCAGAGCGCCAAGGGCCTCGCCCGGATCGGCTGAACCTCCACTCCCGTCCCACCCGACCAGGAGCAGTGTTCCCATGACCAGTGCCGCCACGCCCGGCGCCACCACCAGTGCTGCCACGCCCGGTGCACCGACCTTCGCCGTCGTCTCCGGCGCCCAGGTGCACGAGGCCCTCCACGGCCACGAGCAGGACGTCATCGCCACCGTCGAGGCCGCCTACCGGCTGCACGGCGAGGGGCGGACGGTCAACCCGGACTCGTACTTCCTGCGCTTCCCGGACCGCCCGTCCGACCGGATCATCGCCCTCCCGGCCTCGCTCCGGCCCTCCGGCGAGGGCGGCCCCGGCGACTCCGGCGACCCCGGCGTGCACGGCATCAAGTGGATCTCCAGCTTCCCGGGGAACGTGGCGGCCGGCCTGCCGCGCGCCTCCGCCGTCCTGATCCTCAACGACGCGGAGACCGGCTACCCGTTCGCCTGCCTGGAGAGCTCGATCATCAGCGCGGTGCGCACCGCCGCCTCCGCCGCCCTCGCCGCCGCCCGGCTGGCCGACGCCCGCGGCGAACGCCCGCGCCGGGTCGGCTTCTTCGGGGTCGGCCTGATCGCCCGCTACATCCACACCTACCTCGCCGCCAACGGCTTCGACTTCACCGAGGCCGGCGTCCACGACCTCTCCGCCGACCACGCCCGGGGCTTCGCCGACTACCTGCGCCGGTCCGAGGGCGAGGAGTTGACGGTCACCGTCCACGAGAAGCCCGAGGACCTGGTCCGCTCCGCCGACCTGGTCGTCTTCGCCACCGTGGCCGGCGAACCGCACGTGACGGACCCCTCCTGGTTCGACCACCACCCGCTCGTGCTGCACATCTCGCTGCGCGACCTCTCCCCCGGGATCGTCCTCGACTCCTGGAACGCGGTCGACGACATCGACCACTGCCTGAAGGCCGGCACCTCCCCGCACCTGGCCGAACAGCAGGTCGGCCACCGGGAGTTCGTGGCCGGAACGCTGTACGACGTGCTCACCGGCGCGATCACCCCGCCCGCCGACCGCCCGGTGGTCTTCTCCCCCTTCGGCCTCGGCGTGCTCGACCTGGCCGTCGCCAAGCACGTCTACGACCACGTCCGGTCCGAGGACCAACTGCACACCGTCCCCGGCTTCTTCCACGAGCTCAAGCGCTACGGCTGACCCCCGCGCCACCACCGGGCGCCTGCCCCCACCCGGGGGCGGGCGCCCTTGCCCTTTCCCCTCCGCCTACCCTCCTCCCCCTCCCCTTCTCCTCTCCTCCTCCCGTCAGCGGAGCGTCAGTTGAGCGTCAGCCCCGGGAGCGGACAATCACCCCATGAGATCCTTTGCCACCCTGGCCGAGTTCACCGAGGCGACCGGCGAGCACCTCGGCTACAGCGACTGGCTGGTCGTCACCCAGCACAACGTCGACCGGTTCGCCGGCGCGACCGGCGACCTCCAGTGGATCCACGTGGACCCCGAGCGCGCGGCCACCGGCCCGTTCGGCACCACCATCGTCCACGGCTACATGACGCTCGGCCTGCTGCCCGCGATGATGCGCGCGATCTTCGAGATCGAGGACGTCACGATGGGCGTCAACTTCGGCCTGGACAAGGTGCGTTTCCCGCACCCGGTGAAGGTCGGCGCCCGGGTCCGCGGCGGCGCCCGGGTCACCAGCGTCCGCGAGACCCCGGCCGGCCACCTGGCCGCGGTGCGGATGACCGTGGAGATCGAGGGCGAGACCCGCGCGGCCTGCGTGGCCGACACCCTCTCCCTCTTCGTCGCCGACCCCATCCCCGTTGCCCAAGAGGGGAGTTAGTACTACCGATTTCCGCGCCCCACCGCCGCCAGAATGGTCTCCCCGGCCACCGCGGCCGGGGTCGCACGCAGGCACCAGAGAGGAGCGTGTCCATGGACCGCACGATGCAGCTCGGGTCCGACCCGGCACCGGCCGAGATCAGGGGCTTCTCCGCCTCCGCCGGACTCACCGGACTTCGGCGCGCGTTGACCCTCTGCTGGCTCTCCGTCGCCGCCTTCGGCCGCTCCCTCGGGCTCACCACCGCGATCTCCCTGATCGGCCCGGGGCTCGGCCTGGTCCCCCGGTCGATGGAGCGCGTCCGCGCCCTGGCGGCCCGTCAGCGCGGCCTGGCCGAGGACTGGTCGGGCGTCCGGATCCCCGGCCCGCCCGGACCGCTGCCGCCCACCCCCGAGGGCGCCTCCGGGGCGATCGCCCGCTACCGCTGGATCATGAGCGACCCGCAGACCCGTCGGGAGTTCGCCTGGGTCCTCACCGACCCGATCGCCGGAGGCTTCCTCGCCTTCGGCCCGATCGCCCTGGTGCTCAGCGGCTTCTGGGGCGTCTTCCTGGCCTTCTTCGGCGTCCCGCTGTCCACCGAGTGGGACGGCCTCTGGTACCAGTTCATCCCGATCGACGGCCAGGCCACCGCCGTCCTGGCCGGCGTCCTCGGCCTGCTCCAACTCCCGCTCGCCCTCTGGGTCGCGCCCCGCGCCGTGCGCAAGCACGCCCGCTACACCCGCTCGATGCTCGCCCCGAGCGAGCAGGAGCTGATGGCCAGCCGGATCGAGCACCTCACCACCACCCGCAGCACCGCGGTGGACACCCAGATGGCCGAGATCCGCCGGATCGAACGCGACCTCCACGACGGCGCCCAGGCCCGCCTGGTCGCGATGGGCATGACCCTGGACGCCGCCGAGCACCTCCTGGAGACCAACCCGGACGCCGTCCGCGCCCTGCTGATCGAGGCCCGGGAGTCCTCCTCCAAGGCCCTGGAGGAGATCCGCAACCTGGTCCGCGGCATCCACCCGCCCGTCCTCGCCGACCGCGGACTCGCCGACGCGGTACGGGCGTTGGCGATGGTCTGCCCGGTCCCCACCGAGGTCGCGGTGGACCTCCCCGGCCGCCCCGAGATGCCCGTCGAGTCCGCCGCCTACTTCGCCATCTCGGAGATCCTCACCAACGTCTCCAAGCACTCCCACGCCGACCGCGCCTGGATCGACATCCGCTACGATCACGGCATGCTGCGCGTCACGGTCACGGACACCGGCCGCGGCGGCGCGGACGCCACCCGCGGCACCGGCCTGCGCGGCATCGAGCGACGGCTCGCCACCTTCGACGGCGTCCTCGCGGTCAGCAGCCCCGTCAACGGCCCCACCATGGTCACCATGGAGCTCCCGTGCGCATTGTCCTCGCCGAAGACCACTTCCTCCTGAGGGACGGCCTGATCCGCCTCCTCCAGGCCTACGGCCACGAGGTCGCCGCCGCCGTCGACAACGGCGCCGACCTCCTCCGCGCCCTCACCGACCACCAGCCGGACGTCGCCGTCGTCGACGTCCGGCTCCCCCCCAACTTCACCGACGAGGGCCTGCGCGCCGTCCTCACCGCCCGCCGCACCATGCCCACCCTCCCGGTCCTCCTCCTCTCCCAGTACGTCGAACCCCTCTACGCCCGCGAACTCCTCGCCAGCGGCGGCCGCGGCGTCGGCTACATGCTCAAGGACCGCGTCACCAACGGCTCCCAGTTCCTCGACTCCATCCACCGCGTCGCCGACGGCGGCACCGCCATGGACCCCGAGGTCATCTCCCAACTCCTGATCCGCAAGGAACGCGACGAATCCGTCGCCGCCCTCTCCACCCGCGAACGCGAAGTCCTCGAATGGGTCGCCCAGGGCCGCTCCAACGCCGGCATCGCCCAGGGCCTCTTCATCACCGAGAAGGCCGTCGCCAAACACATCAGCAACATCTTCACCAAACTCAACCTCCTCCCCACCGACGCCGACAACCGCCGCGTCCTCGCCGTCCTCGCCTACCTCGACCAATAACCCCCGGACAACGCAGAAGGCCCGGTCAGAACATCTGACCGGGCCTTCCATCTTCTGAGCCGCCTGCGGGATTCGAACCCGCGACCTACGCATTACGAGACCAACCGGGATCGTGTTGCATGGTGTCGCACCGTGCCGTCTCGTGACGTTTTGCCTGATCAGAGCATGTGCGGCAGGTTGACCCGTGCCACCCCATGCTGCACCGTCCGAAGGCGTCCGTCCACCGGCTGTCCACCGAGCCGGGTCTGACACCGACCAGATCCCGGCTCCTGGCGCCTTGTCACTTCCATACAAAAGCATTGCCTGTCACTGAGCACAAGCTGATTAGCCGTCAGAAACGGCAACCAATGCAATGGCGGGATGTGGCGTGCTGCCGGAGATCGGGCGGCCGGGCATGGACCAGTCGGTTCGCCATGACGGCGGCGCCCCAGCCGTTCAGCCTGCTGCGCCGGCCCCTGCCCCGCTAGGTGTCACACCTTTCCTCCCGCTCGTCGCCCCGCAGTTCCGGCTCCACGGCAGCCAGAACCTGAATCCGAACGTGGATTCGCTTATGGCGCTGACGACTCGCCCGTCGAGCTGCTCCGACGCATGCGGGAGTGCGCGACGAACAGGACCACGGGCGTTCTCCACGGATGGCCTGCGCCCAGATGGGCGCCCTCTACCTACCCCACGGCGCTACTGGCTCCGCGTCAGGGGCGACAGCCTCGAGCGCGGCGGGGCCGGGGAGAGCTCCCATCTCGCCACTCACCCCGGCATCGACGTCACCCGCTGGACGTCTTCGATGCCGGCGTGTCGGCGGCAACGCCGAGATTCTGGCCGCCGTTGAACCTCGAGAAGGTGCCCCGTGTGGTTCGGGCGAGCGGCACGTTGACAAAGCACTCGCGCAAACTGATGATGTGATCAGTTATGCGGAGATACTCATCCTCGCTACGCCTCTCTGCGCACCACGTGGCAAAGTGGCTGATTTGCGACTTATATGAAAACCCTCACGATCCGTACTGATGCGGCTCCGCCGAGTCGCCGTGCAGCGTCGGTCGACGGTCGACGCCGGACCACAAGGAGAGGTGCCATGACCGAGACCGATCTGCAGTCGAAGTTCCAGAAGCTGCCGGAGGCCGTCCGGGAGAAGGTGGACGCTGCGCTGTCGGACGCGAAGATCGCGCTCAAGCTCCGCATTGCCGAGGTGCTGGCCGACAAGGAGGAGATGGCCGAACACGCCGTCACCACCGCCGGCCGGATCGGCGCCAAGAGCGGTGAGGTGTCCGAGCTGACGACGATCCTGCCGCTGAAGCCGAACGGCGCCGAGCGGCTGCGGAAGTTCTTCAAGCTGGTCGGCGGGAACCTGGCGGGCGCCGGTCAGGTCGGCACGCTGCACAACATGCGCTTCGTGTTCCTCGACAACGACACCAAGCTGCTGTTCGCGACCGCTTTCGACGGCGAGTGGGACCCCTACATCGACGACTTCGCCACCAAGATCCCCGAGTTCATGGACTACCTGTTCAGCAACGTCGAGGGCTGGCCCGGCATCACCTCGCCGGACGTGAAGGAGTTCATCGTCAAGTACCAGGTTCCGGCGGAGGCGTGGTTCGTCGCCCATCCCAACCTCACCGTCGCGGAAGGCCACCGGCTCAAGCGGCAGGAGGCGGCGGTGCAGCGGTTCCTGTCGGACCTGAACTGAAGGCGGGCGCACCGTGCCTTCCCCGCTGTTCCGGCGGCTGCGCCGGCCTCCGACCCTGGATCTCGACGACATCCAGGCGACCCTGCTGCGGGCCCGGCCCGAGCCCTACTTCGGCACCCACGCGATCCTGGAGATCACCGAACCGGCCGCGGGCAGGGAACTGCTGCGCCGACTGGCTCCGCGGGTGACCTCGGCGGCCCGCTGGGACGAACCGCAGCCGTCCTGGCTGGCCCTCGCCCTCAGCTACCAGGGACTGGTCGCGCTGGGCGTGCCGGAGACCTCACTGGCCTCCTTCCCGGCCAACTTCCGTGCCGGGATGGCGGCCCGCGCCGAGCGGCTGCGGGACACGGGCGTGAACGCGCCCGAGAACTGGGAGTTCCCTTTCGGCACCCCGCGCGTGCACGTGGCCGTCACGGTCTACGCCGCGAGCGAGGACGACTGGCGGGCCGAAGTCGCCGCCTACGAGAAGGAGTTGGGCGAGGTTCCGGGTGTGCGGCTGCTGTCGCACCAGGACTTCGCGGCCGACGGGTTCAATGTCTTCGGCTACCGGGACGGCTTCAGCCAGCCGGTGGTCGAGGGCAGCGGCGCCGAACCGCTGCCGGGCGACGGGCGCCCGATCAAGGCGGGCGAGTTCGTGCTCGGCTACCCGAGCGAGACCGGTCTGCCGCTGGCCGTGCCGGCTCCGGACGTCCTGGGGCGCAACGGCACGTACGTGGTCTTCCGCAAGTACCACTCCCACGTCGCAGCCTTCAACAAGTGGCTGCACGACAACGCCGCCACCGAGGCCGAACGTGAACTGCTGGCCGCCAAGCTCGTCGGCCGCTGGCGCAGTGGCGCGCCCCTGGCCCTGGCCCCCGAGCGCGACGATCCCGCGATCGGCGAGGACCCGAACCGGATCAACGACTTCGACTACGCCGCCGACCCGCGCGGACTGCGCACACCGCTGGGTTCCCACATCCGCCGGATGAACCCGCGCGACACCAAGCTCACGGTCCTCAGCGACGTCAACATCCGCCGGATCGTCCGCCGCGGAACCTCCTACGGCACCCCGCTGCCCCCGGACCGGCTCAAGGACGACGGCAAGCCGCGCGGCCTGGACTTCATCGCCCTCGGCGCCCGCGCGATCGACAACGTCGAGTTCCTGCAGAGCGAATGGGTCGGCTCCGGCAACTTCATGGGCCTGGGCAAGGAGAAGGACCCCATGATCTCCCTCCAGGACAAAGGCGCCTACTACACCGTGCCGGGCACCCCGCCCCGCAGGGTGCAGAACATCCAGTCCTTCAACACCCTGCTCGGCGGCGAGTACTTCTTCATGCCCAGCCTCTCCGCAATCCGCTGGCTCGGCAGCATCTGACCCCTACCCTCGCGCGGAGGCCATCCATGACAGCACCCCGCACGTACGTCCAGTACCGCCCCGACCTCGAACAGCCCTTCCCCGACGAGGAGGAACTGATCCGCCAGGTCGTCGCGGCCATGGGCAAGGCCAACCAGCAGGTCGCCGACAAACACCGGCACGGCCTGCGCGACGCCCACGCCAAGAGCCACGGCGTCCTCGCCGGCGAACTGCGCATCCACTCCGATCTCCCCGCCCACCTGGCCCAGGGCCTCTTCGCCCAACCGGCCACCTACCCGGTGATCGTCCGCTTCTCCTCCGCCCCCGGCGACCTGCGCTCCGACCAAGTGCCCTTCCAACGCGGCATCGCCATCAAGGTCATCGGCGCGCCCGGCCCCCGCGCCCTCGACGACGGCCACACCACCCAGGACTTCCTCCTCGTCAACCACCCCACCCTCCCCTTCGGGAACATCGCCGAGTACGCCAAACTCCAGGACCTGCTGGAAAAGCAGCCCCGCCAGAGCGACCAGCAGCTCCAGCTCACCGGGCTGGCCGCCCGCGCCGCCGCCAAGGCCCTCACCCGCGTGGGACGCCCGCTCCCACCGGCCGTCGAGACCCTGGCCGCCGCCAACCACCACATCCTCGGCGAGACCTTCCACTCCATGGCCGCCCTGCGCTACGGCGACCACGTCGCCAAGATCTCGGCCGCGCCGCGCTCCGCCAACGTGCGGGCCCTGACCGGCCGGCCCGTCGAGAAGAAGGCCGGCGAGTCGGCGCTGCGCGACCTCGTCGTCGACTTCTTCGCACACAACAGCGCCGAATACGACATCCGCGCCCAACTGTGCACGGACATCGACCGCATGCCCGTGGAGGACGCGTCGATCCGGTGGCCCGAGGAGCTGTCACCCCACGAAGTCGTGGCCGTGCTCCACCTGCCCACCCAGGACGCCTACAGCGACGCCCGCCGCCGCTACGCCGACGACGTCCTCTCCTTCAGCCCCTGGCACGCCCTGGAGGCCCACCGTCCACTGGGCTCCATCATGCGCTCCCGCCGCGCCGCCTACCCCAGCTCCAGCGACTTCCGCCACCGCCTCAACGGGATCGACCCGCAGGAGCCGGCGAGCATCAAGGAACTCCCCGCCTGATCAGGCAGGCCGGTCCGGGGACGCGGCCACGGATCGGAGCGGGACTCACATGCCAGAATGGACCTGCCCGTTCTCCGTCCGGTTTTCGTCATCGAGGATCTTCCGTGTCCAAGCCCGTTGGCCGTGTGCCGCAGCGACGCAATGCACGGTCCAACCGGGCGCGCATCCTGGCCACCGCACGCCAGGAGCTCGGGCAGAACCCCGACACCACGTTGGAGGAGCTGGCGCGCGCCTCCGGTGTCGTCAGGCGCACCCTTTTCGGGCACTTCCCCGGACGGGCAGCACTCCTGGAGGCCCTGGCCGAGGAGGCCACCGAGGCTCTCCAGGCCGCTGCGGCAGCCGGGGTGAAGGCGACGGACCCGGCCGAGCGGGCACTCGCGCGCTTGTCGTTGTCGATGTGGCCGGTGGGCGACCGATACCGGATGCTCCTGGCGCTGGCCCAGCGGGACCTTGGCACGGAACGGGTCACCGAGATCCTCGAGCCCGCCCGCGTCCAGGTCACCGCCATTCTGGAACGGGGGCAGCGGGACGGCGTCTTCCACTCCCACCTGCCGCCCGCCGTCATGGGTGCCGGCCTGGAGGCGATGACGGTCGCCCTGCTGGAACAGGTCAACACCGGCGCGCTGGAGGACGACGGGACGCGCACGGCCGTCGCCACGCTCATCGCGGCCGGTGTGCCGGAGAAGCAGGCGCACATCGTGGTCGACGACGTGGCCGCCGCAGTCGCGGCGGAGGCCGCCGCCGACAGCTGAGTTCCGGCACGGTTGTTGACGCTGGGTCCGAACAGACCCCGGTGTGCTAAGGCACCGGGGTCTTGTCACGTGTGCCCCGCCTCCGATGTTGTGGTGACGTCGAGCGCTCCGGTGGTGGGAAGCGAGGTCACGGCGGCGGCACCGGCGGTGGCCTTCAGCAGTTCCGGTACGACGGGCTGTTGGGGAAGTAAGTCGGCCTGTACGACGGTGGTCCGCCCTCGACTACGGGGTCGCCGCGCGGCTGGTCACCGACAACCGTTCCGTGAGCACTGCGCAGTTTCCCCTGACGAGCCCGGATCTGCCGCCGATGGGACATCCCCGTCGGGCGCGCCATGTCTGCCGCCCCGTCACCCACCAATTACCGCCGCGCGCCCAAAGGTTGCCGTGATCAGGGAGGAAAAGATCTCCCGGCTCGCGGCAACCTTTTGCGGCCCCGGCGACCACAGGGGAGTGGATCCGACCGGTCCCGGAGCCCGGATCCGCCCTCCCCCGTGCACAGTTCGCAAGGAGAACCTCCACTCATGAGCAACCCCACGAACGGCAGGCGCCGCGGGCGCCACCGCCGTCGCCTGAGCGCCACGGCTCTGGTGCTCGGTGTGTCCCTCACCGTCGGGTCGTACTACGTGTTCGTACACGAGGACTCCCAGGCCGCGACGGTCGACGGCGATGCCTACTACAGGCTGGTCTCGGTACGCAGCGGCCAGGTGGTGGACGTCGACGCCTTCTCCACCGCCGACGGCACCCGGATCCAGCAGTGGACCGACCAGAACACCGCCAACCAGCAGTGGAAACTGAAGTCCACCGGGGACGGCTACTACGAGCTGGTGAACCGCAACAGCGGCAAGGTGCTGGGCATAGCGGGCGACTCGACCAGCCAGGGGGCCGTCGCCGAGCAGCAGACGGACCGCTCCTCCGCCTCCCAGCAGTGGCGGATCGGCGAGGTGAGCGGGTCCGACGCCGTCACCTTCACCTCCCGCAGGAGCGGTCAGGTCCTGGACGTCACGGGCAACTCCACGGCCCAGGGCACGCAGATCATCCAGTGGCCCGGGTGGGGTGGTGCCAACCAGCAGTGGAAGCTGGTGAGGGTGCCCGGCACGCCGGTGCCCGGGGCCGGATCCGGCGGCGCACAGGGCTCCGGCCCGTACGTGTGGCACAACGCCCCGGTGGCGGGCGGTGGTTACGTCACCGGCCTGGTCTTCAACCAGAAGGAGAAGGGCCTGCTGTACGCGCGCACCGACATGGGCGGCGCGTACCGCTGGGACACCGGCGCCGAGCAGTGGATCCCGCTGACCGACTGGATCGGTCAGAAGGACTGGAACCTGCTGGGCATCGAGTCGCTGGCCACCGACCCGGTCGACCCGGACCGGCTCTACCTCGCGGCCGGCACTTACACCAACGACTGGGCCGGCAACGGCGCGATCCTGCGCTCCACCGACCGCGGCCGCACCTTCCAGCGCACCGACCTGCCGTTCAAGCTGGGCGGCAACGAGGACGCCCGCGGGGCAGGCGAGCGCCTGGTGATCGACCCGGCAAACCACGACCACCTGCTGCTGGGCACCCGCAAGAACGGCCTGTGGCGCAGCACCGACGCCGGTGTGACCTGGAGTCAGGTCTCCTCGTTCCCGGTCAAGGACGGCGCGAGCTTCGGCACCGGCATCTCCTTCGTGACGTACGGCCCGACCGGCAGCAACACGGTCTACGTCGGCGTCGCCGACAGGTCCACCAACCTGTACCGGTCCACCGACGGCGGCAACTCCTGGCAGTCGGTCTCCGGGCAGCCCACCGGCCAGGTGCCGCAGCACGGCGTGCTCTCCGGTGACGGCTCGCTGTACGTGTCGTACTCCAACAACACCGGCCCGAACAACGTGTCGGGCGGCTCGGTGTGGAAGTACACCGGCGGGGCGTGGAAGAACATCTCGCCGTCGCAGGGCAACTACGGCTTCGGCGGTCTGGCCGTCGACCCGCAGAAGCCTTCCACGGTGATGGTCAACACGCTGGACCGCTGGTGGCCGCAGGACGAGGTCTACCGCAGCACCGACGGCGGTGCGACCTGGAAGACCCAGTCCGACAGGTCCGTGCGGGACGCCTCCATCGCCCCGTACCTCGGCACCGGCATCGGGCACTGGATGACCGCGCTGAGCATCGACCCCTTCGACTCCGGGCACGTGCTGTACGGCACCGGCAACGGCATCTGGGCCAGCAAGGACGCCAACGCGACCGACAACGGCGGCACCAGCCACTGGTTCATCGGAGCCCGCGGGCTGGAGGAGACGGCGTACTACGACGCGGTCTCCACACCCGCCGCCGCCCTCATCACCGCGCTGGGCGACCAGGGCGGCTTCGTGTACGACGACCTGACGAAGGAGCCTGCCGGGCGGCTGACCAACCCGGAGATCTACAACAGCACCTCCGTCGACTTCGCCCAGTCCAACCCCTCGCTGGTGGTCCGGGTCGGCCGGGGCGGCAAGCAGGACGGCGCCCTGTCCACCGACGGCGGCCACACCTGGAACGGCTTCAAGGGCGAGCCGGTGCCCAGTGCGGACAGCGGCCACATCGCGATCGCGGCCGACGGCTCCAGCTTCGTCTGGACCGAGGCCGGCCAGACCCCGTACCGCTCCACCGACCGGGGCGTGACCTGGTCGAGGGTCAACGGGCTGGGCACCGACGCCGTGGTCGTCGCCGACCGGTCCGTGGCCAACACCTTCTACTCGCTGAGCAACGGCACGCTCTACGCCAGCACCGACGGCGGCGCGAACTTCACCGCCCGCACCGGCAACCTGCCGGGCGGCAAGCTCAGCGCCGTCCCCGGCATCGCGGGCGACCTGTGGTTCGCCGGCGACGGCACGGGTCTGCTGCACTCCACCGACGGCGGCCGCAGCTTCACCAAGCTGTCCTCAGTGGAGAACGCCTCCGCCGTCGGCTTCGGCAAGGCCGCACCGGGCACCTCGTACCAGGCGCTGTACCTGATCGGCACCGTCAAGGGCGTCGCCGGCGTCTTCCGCTCCACCGACCAGGGCGCGAGCTGGCTGCGGATCAACGACGACGCGCACCAGTGGGGCAACTTCGCCGGCCAGCGCATCATCACCGGCGACCCCAACACCTACGGCCGGGTGTACATCGGCACCAACGGCCGCGGTCTCCAGTACGGCGACCCCTCCTGACCCCGACACCACAGCGGGGCCGCAGGCACAACGGCCCGCGGTCCCGCGCCGGTTGACGGAATGCCCTTCGCCCATGGTCCCGCTCGACGGGTCCGCCACAACCCGAAGGCACAAGGTCGTCGAAAGTCGAGCTCCCCGCTCGCATCAACACAAAGGGACGGTGCCGGGTATCCCCTACCGGCACCGTCCGGGGCCGTGCGCCGCTCAGGCACGGCCCGTTCTGGGGTGGAGGAGGCCGGATCGGGCTTCCGGCCTCCGGTCGGCGGTCGTGGGTCGCGCCGAACGCGTGGGGTTCAGACGGCGCCCACGGTTTCGCTCTCCGCCGCTGCTTCCGCCGCCACCGATTCCTCCTGACGGTGCTTCCCGGTGGCTTTGCGGCCGGGCAGTACGGCGATGACGATCAGGGTTCCGGCGCCCATGATGATCGCGCCGAGGAGGCTGGTGTGGGCGATGGCGTGGGCGAAGGACTCGTGCACTGCCCCGATCAGGGTCTGGGCCTGCTGGGGGCTGCCGCCCGGGGTCCTGGCGATGTGCTCGGCGACCGCGAGGCCGCCGCCCACCGAGTCCTTGGCGGTGTCCATCGCCTCGGCCGGCAAGCGACCGCCGACCAGGTCGGTCAGCTTGTCCTTGTAGGACGTGGCGAGGAGCGAACCGAGCACGGCGATCCCCAGCGCGCCGCCGAGTTCCAGCGCCGTGTCGTTGGCGCCGCCGCCGACGCCCAGCTCGGACTCGGGGAAGGAGCCCATGATGGTGTCGGTGGCCGGGGACAGGCTCAGGCCGATCGCGAAGCCGAGCATCAGCAGCGGCGCCAGGAAGTCCGAGTAGGTCGAGCCCGACTCGATCCGCGTGAGCAGGAAGACGCCCGCCGTGCCGATCACCATGCCGGCGCCGACGACCAGCCTCACGCCCAGCTTCGGGGCCAGCTTGCCGGTGACTGCGGCGCCCACGAAAACGGCTCCGGCCAGCGGCAGCAGGCGTACGCCGGTCTCCAGGGCGTTGTACCCGAGGACGAACTGCAGGAACTGCGTGGAGTAGTAGATCGAACCGAAGGTGCCGAAGAAGAAGAACAGCACCGCGAGCATCGAGCCGCCGAACGGGCGCTCCTTGAACTTGCGCACGTTCAGCATCGGGTTCGGATGCCTCGACTCCCAGGCCACGAAGGCCGGCAGGGCGACAGCGGCGACGACGGCCGCAGTGATCGGGCCGGCGCCCCAACCGAAGTGCGGGCCCTCGATGGTCGCGTAGACCAGGCTGCCGATGAAGACGATCGAGAGCAGGCCGCCGACGTAGTCGATCCGGCCCATGCCCGTCGCCTTGGATGGCGGCACCAGGAGCAGCGCTCCGACGACGCCGAGGACCGCGAGCGGGACGTTCATGAGGAAGGTGGAGCCCCAGGCGTGGTTCTCCAGCAGCCAGCCGGCGGCCACCGGCCCGGCGGCGATGGCGAGACCGGACGTGGCGCTCCAGGCCGTGATGGCCTTGGCGCGCTCCGCCCTGGGGAAGATCGCGACCAGCAGCGAAAGGGTGGCCGGCATGACGACGGCGGCACCGACGCCCATGATCGCGCGGGACAGGATGACCAGGCCGGTCTCGTGGACCAGGCCGCCCAGCACCGAGCCGCCCGCGAAGATCAGCAGGCCCAGGACGAGTGCGCCGCGGCGGCTGTACTTGTCGCCGATCGCGCCCAGGACGAGCATCAGCGCGGCGTACGGGACGGTGTAGCCGTCGATGACCCACTGGAGATCGCTGCTGGACAGCCCCAGATCCTTCGAGAGGTCCGGCGCGGCCACGACGAGCGACGTGTTCGCCATGACCACGATCAGCAGGCTCAGGCAGAGCACCAGCAGGGCCCACCAGCGCCGCGGATAGGGCCCGGTCATCTTCTCGGCGGGTGTGTTCGCAATGAGCGGCATCGAAAACTCCTTGGCGCGAGGCGAAGCGGAGGCTTCGGGGTTCGCGGATGGGGCGTGAAGGGCGGGCACGGCCATGGGCCGGCGAGGCACCGCGGGCAGTTAATTGCCCACTCATGTGCAGGCTATTTTATTGCCCATTGATGTGCAACTATCGGGGTCCCTGCCCAGTCGACCGGAGGCTCCGACATGACCCGCGCGCACATCGCCGACGAAAGGACACTCCGTGTACCAGTCCCAGCCCGAGACGAACTCGTCGGTGAGCGCCGCTACAGCGGCAGCGCCGTATGCGCGAGCCCCCCGGCCCCGCGGAGGCGGCGCCGGATCATCGCCGCGTCCCTCGTGTCGTTGCTGATCGGTGCCGTCGTTGTCGACCGGGTCGCCGCAGCCGGTGCGGAGAGCCGTATGGCAAAGGCATTCCAGGACGGCACGGGGACCGCGGAGCGGCCTTCGGTACACGTCAGGGGCTTCCCGGTGCTGACCCAGCTGGCCGAGGGCAGTCTGGGTCACGTCGACCTCACCGCCCACGACATACCTGCCGACGGCTCGGCACGACGACCCCTGCCGGTGACGAAGCTGTCGGTCGGCCTCGACGGTCTGAGCACCTCGGGGAACGCCGACGAGGCCCACGCCCGCAGGGTCGACGCGACCGCATTCCTGTCGTACGAGGACGTGTCGGCCGCGCTCGGCGTGAGCCTGTCGCGAGGTGACAAGCCGGGGCGGATCAACGCGACGGGCGCTCTGCCACTCGCCGGCGACGTGACCGTGAGCGCGGCCGTCTCGGCGACAAAGGACGACCACCTCGCCTTCACGGACCTCCGTACGGTCCAGCGCAAGCTCATCCCGCCCCTGAAGGCGCTGCTCGACAAAGCCCTGGAAGAGCCCGTCCCACTGGAGAACGTCCCCAAGGGGCTGCACCTACGCTCGGTCACCACCACGGAGAACGGGATCGAGGCCCGCTTCACCGGCCGCTCGGTCACCTTCCGTCCGCGCTCGCCGTCCACCGCGCAGGGGGGAGCGGACGCCGGGGTTGGTCAGGCGAGGTCGGGGAGGGGGCGCCGGGCGACCTCGTGGGCCTCGTCCGGCGGGACGCCCAGCATGCGCAGGACCATCTCGGCGAGGTTCACCGCGGCCTCGTCGCCGTCCACCTCGGGCCGGGCGAATCGCAGCTCCACCAGGGACAGCAGGGTTCCGCCCAGTGCAGACAGGGCGACCACCGGGTCGACGGCGGTGAAGCGACCGGAGGCCATGCCGACCTCGACGTCCCGCAGGGCCCGCCGGGCCAGGCCGTTGTCCGAGTGGATGTGGCCCAGACCCCGGCGGCGCAGCACCTGCATCAGCTCCGGGTGCGACTCGGCCATGCGGGCACTGAGCCGGAAGCCCGTCGCGACGAGCTCCGCGGGGTCGTCGATCCCGGCCAGGTGCTCGTCGAAGGCCTGGCCGAACTCCTCCAGAGCATCCTGCACCGCGGCCTCGAACAGCTCCGTCTTCGAGTCGAAGTGGTTGTAGAACGAGCCGAAGCCGACGTCGGCGCGCTCGGCGATCACCTGGATGCTGATGCTGGTGTCCCCGGCCTCGGCGAGTATCTGGCGCGCCGCGCGGACGAGAGCTCCGCGCGTCTCGGCGCGACGCCGCTCGAACCGGTTGCTGGGCGGGGCTGACGTAGGCATACGCCGAGTCTAGCCGCGGAGACGATGACGCTCGCAGCTCTGATGATTTCATCACTTCTTGCCGCGGACGCCTTGACGATAGAAGTGTCACACTTGATGATTTCCTCATTACGGCAATGTTGCTCGGAGGGCACCATGTCTGAAACCCGCGTCGGCGAGCCCGATGCCAGGACGGCGCACCAGGACCTGCACAGCGAGCACGGAGCCCTGCGCGGCGAACACCCGGGCCGCTCCCGCAATCCCGTGATCAAGGTCGCCGATCTGGCCTGGCTGGAGTTCGAGAAGCCGGACCTCGCGCGGGCCGAGGTCTTCGCCCGCGACTTCGGCTTCGGCATCGCCGCGCGCAGCGAGCGCGCGCTGTGGCTGCGCGGCACCTTCGCCGGCTCACCGTGCATGGTGATCCGGCGCGGCCGCACCTCCCGCTTCATCGGCCCGGCGTTCCGCGCCGCCGAGCGGGCCGACCTGGACCGGCTGGCCCGCGCCACGGGCACCTCCGTGCGGGACGCGGACGTGCCCGGCGGCGGCAAGGTGGTCGACCTGCTCGACCCCTCCGGCTTCCCGGTCCGGGTCGTGCACTGCGGGGAGGAACTGCCGGCGCTGCCCGAGCAGCAGCCGCTGCTGCTCAACTTCGGCACCGAGCACCGTCGCACGAACGTCGCCCAGCGGCCGCCGCGGGAACCCTCCCGCATCCAGCGGCTGGGCCATGTGGTCCTGGAGACCCGCGTGTTCGGCCGGGCCCTGGAGTGGTACCTGGACACGCTCGGGATGATCGTCTCCGACTTCCTGTTCCTGGACGGGCAGCGCGACCGCGGACCCACGATGGCGTTCGTCCGGTGCGACCTCGGCAGCGTGCCGGCCGACCACCACACCCTGGCGATGCACCTGGGGCCGGGCACCGGCTACGTCCACTCCGCCTACCAGGTCACCGACCTGGACTCGCTCGCGGCCGGCGGCGAGTACCTCAAGGAGCGCGGCTACCAGCGCAGTTGGGGTATCGGCCGGCACATCCAGGGCAGCCAGCTGTTCGACTACTGGCGCGACCCGGACCGCCTCATGGTGGAGCACTTCGCCGACGGCGACCTGTTCTCCTGCGACGTCGAGCCCGGCTGGGCCCCGATGTCCACCAGCGGCCTGGCCCAGTGGGGGCCCGTGGCCACCCGCGACTTCCTCGGTGCCAGTCCCTCCCCGCAACGCGTCCGCGACGTGATCCAGGCGCTGCGGGGCGACAACGAGATGGACCCGGCACGCCTTTTCGGCCTGCTCAGGACCGCCCGGTCCTGAACCCCAACTCCCTGACGAAGGTACTGACATGAGCACCAATGTGCTGCGCACCGCCGACGGGTGGTGGGTCGTCCGCGGCGAGCGGGCCGTCCCCGTCGAGACCAAGGCCGCCACCACGGCCGAGCTGATCGCCGACCGTGACGCCGTGCGAGCGGCGACCCGCTCGGCCGACCCGGGCACGCCCGTCGCGGACCTCGCCGTCCTCTCGCCGGTCACCACCCCCTGCCGGGTGGTCGCCCAGATGGTCAACTACCGCAGCCACGCCCGCGATTCGGGCTTCACCGGCGACATCCCGCCCGCCTTCTTCCGCAAGGCCTCCGGGTCGGTCGGCGGACCCGGCGACGCCGTCGTGCGGCCCGCCCACGTGAGGTTCCTCGACTACGAGATCGAACTCGGGCTGGTCATGGGCGCCCCGCTGCCCATCGGCACCGTCGTCGAGGAGCGCGACCTGCCGTCCTACGTCGCCGGCCTGGTCATCACCAACGACGTCAGCGCCCGCGACGTCCAGCTGACCAGGACCCAGTTCTACGAGAGCAAGTCGTACCCCACCTTCACCCCGACCGGCCCCCACCTCGCCCTGCTGGAGCCGGAGGACTTCGCCCACCTCCTCGACCTGCGCCTGCGGCTGTCCGTCAACGGCGAGCCGCGCCAGGACCGCACCCTGGCCGACATGATCGTCCGCCCCGCCCGGGCACTGACCCTGCTGGCCCGGTTCCAGACCCTCGACCCCGGGGACCTGCTGCTGACCGGCACGCCCGGCGGCACGGCCCTGAAGGCCCCGCCGAAGCCGGTGGAGAAGATCGGGGCGCTGCTGCCGCCCGCGGTGAAGTGGAAGGCGTTCTTCGCGTCCCAGGCGAAGAACCCGCACTACCTGCACGCGGGAGACGTGATCACGGCGACGATCGCGACCCCGGACGGCCGGATCGACCTCGGCGAGCAGCGAACCCCCGTCACGGACGCGAAGTAACCCACCGAAGTGAGCCGCAGATGACTGTCGAAGCCAACGGGACGACCGTGCCGGTGGTGATCATAGGGGCCGGACCGGTGGGCGTCACCGCGGCCCTGCTGCTCGCCCGGCGCGGAGTACCCAGCGTCGTGCTGGAACGACACCGGGACCCCTACCCCCTCCCGCGTGCCGTCGCCACCGACGACGAGATCCGCCGGATCCTCCAGGCCGCGGGCGTCAGCGAGGAGTTCTCCGCCCTCGCCCGCCCCGCCAAGGGACTGCGGCTGCTGGACGCCCGGCACCAGGTGATGGCCGAGTTCCCGCGCAGCCCGCACGGCCACCACGGCTACCCGCAGAGCAGCATGTTCGACCAGCCCGAGCTGGAACGACTGCTGCGCGACGCCCTCGCCCGCCACCCGCAGTGCGAGCTGCGGGTCGGCGTCGAGGTCACCGCCGTCGAGGCGGACCCGAGCGGTCCGGTCCGCGTGACCTACCGCGACGGAGACGGGGAGCGCCGGCTGTGGGCCGAGGCGGTCCTCGGCTGCGACGGGGCCAACAGCCTCACCCGCGACGCCATCGGCGCGTCCTGGGAGGACCTGCACTTCGAGGAGAGCTGGACCGTCGTCGACGTCCGCACGAGCGCCGACGTGCGCTGCTGGGAGGGCGTCGACCAGGTCTGCGACCCGCGCCGCCCGGCGACGTTCATGCGGGTCGGCGAGGACCGCTACCGCTGGGAGTTCCGGCTGAGGGACGGCGACGAGCCGGTCCGCGAGCTGGTCGCGCCCTGGCTGCCGCCGTCCTGGGACGGGGACTTCGAGGTCCTGCGCAAGGCGCAGTACACCTTCCGCGCACGCATCGCCGACCGGTGGCGCCGCGGACGGGTCTTCCTCCTCGGCGACGCCGCCCACCTCACCCCGCCGTTCATCGGCCAGGGCCTGTGCGCGGGGCTGCGGGACGCCCACAACCTCACCTGGAAGCTCGCCCACGTCCTCGGCCAGGGCGGCGACGAGCGGCTGCTGGACACCTACGAGAGCGAACGCAAGCCGCACGCCCGCCACCTGGTACGGCTCGCCGTCCTGATGGGCTGGGCCATGACGGGCGGTCAGGACGGCGCCGCCGCGCTGCGCCGCAACGTCCTGGCCACGGCCTGCCGCCTACCGGGCCTGGCGGCGGCGCTCGGACGCGACCTCAGCCCGCGGCTGACCGCCGGGCCGCTGGTACGACGCCGCCTGCGCGGGGGCCTGGCCGGCCGCCACTGCCCCCAGCCGTCGATCAGCGTCGACGGACGCCGCGTCCGCCTCGACGAGTACCTCGGCGACTCCTTCACCATCCTGACCGCCGCCGACCCCGCGCCGTCGGTGCGGGCCCTCGCCCACGCGCTCGGCGTCCAGGTGGTCCCCGTGGCCGGCCTCGACGACGGCACCCTCGCCGCCTGGCTGCGCGGCGGCCGGGCGGACGCCGTCCTGCTGCGCCCCGACCGCGTCGTCCTGGACGTGGTCCCGGTCGGCGGCCACGACTTCACCGACACCGCCGGCTGGGCCCACCTCCTGCACAGCACGCGCAGCCCCCGACCCCTGCCACCGCACCAGTCCGCCACCGAGAGCCTGCTGAGGAGCGCCGCACGATGACCGGGCCGCAACCGTTCTCGACACCTGACCCCGAGGCTGTCGCGAGCAGCCGCATCATGGACTTCGCCCGCCGCGTCGGACGCGACGGCGCCGACTACGCCTCCCTGCACCACTGGTCGGTGACCGACCTGGAAGGCTTCTGGGGCGCGGTGTGGGAGTACTTCCGCGTCGACGCGGACACCGGCTACCAGCGGGTGCTGGCCGAGGAGCGGATGCCCGGGGCCCGCTGGTTCCCCGCAGCCACGCTCAACTACGCCCACCACGCCCTGCGCCACCAGGCGGACGACGACGTGGCGATCCTCGCCCTCGACGAGACCGGGGCCGCGCAGGAGGTGACGGCGGGTCGGCTGCGCGCCCAGGTCGCCTCGGTCGCCGCCACCCTGCGCGAGCTGGGCGTCGGCCAGGGGGACCGGGTGGTCGGCTACCTGCCCAACACCCCGCACGCCATCGTCGCGTTCCTCGCCGCCGCGAGCCTGGGCGCGGTGTGGTCGGTGTGCGGGCAGGACTACGCCCCCAAGGCCGCCGCCGACCGGTTCGGCCAGCTCGAACCCACCGTCCTGGTCGCCGCCGACGGCTACCTGTTCAACGGCACCACCCACGACCGCCGCGACGCCGCCCTCGAACTCGCCCGCGCGCTGCCCGGGTTGAAGGCCACCGTGCTGGTGGACCAGGTGGGCCTGCCGTGGCCGCCGCAGGCGTACCCGTCGCTGGTGGTGCCGTGGGAGGACGCCGCCACCCGCACCGAGGAACTCACCTGCACGCCGGTGCCCTTCGACCACCCGCTCTGGGTCGTGTTCTCCTCCGGCACCACCGGCCTGCCCAAGGGCATCGTCCACGGCCACGGCGGCGTCCTGCTGGAACACCTCAAGACCCTCGGCCTGCACTGCGACCTCGGCCCTGGCGATCGCCTGCTGTGGTACACCACCACCCACTGGATGATGTGGAACCTGGTCGCCTCGACCCTGCTGACCGGCGCGACGACCTGCACCTACGACGGCAGCCCGGCCCCCTTCGCCAAGCTCGACGTCCTGTGGGAGCTGGCCGCCCGCCACCGGGTCACCGTCTTCGGCACCAGCCCCCAGTACCTGCTGGGCATGGCCAAGTACGGCATCGGCCCCTCGGCACACGACCTGTCGTCGGTCCGCGTCGTCGGCTGCACCGGCTCGGCCCTGCCGGCCTCCGCGTACCCGTGGGTGCGCGACCACGTCGGCGGCCACGTCCTGCTCGCCTCCATCAGCGGCGGCACCGACGTCGTCTCCGGCTTCGCCGGCAGCGCACCCACCACGCCCGTCTGGGCCGGGGAACTGTCCGCACCCCAGCTGGGTGTCGCGCTGGCCGCCTACGACGCCACCGGGCGCCCGGTCCTCGACCAGGTCGGCGAACTGGTCGTCACCCGGCCCATGCCGTCCATGCCGCTCGCCTTCTGGAACGACCCCGACGGCAGCCGCTACCACGACGCCTACTTCGCCACCTACCCCGGCGTGTGGCGCCACGGCGACTGGATCACCCACACCTCCCACGGCTCGGTCGTCGTCCACGGACGCTCCGACAGCACCCTGAACCGCAACGGCGTACGCCTGGGCAGCGCGGACATCCACGACGTCGTCGAACGCCTCCCGGAGATCAGCGAGGCCCTGGTCATCGGCGCGGAAGAACCCGACGGCGGCTACTGGATGCCCCTGTTCGTCGTCCTCGCCGCCGACGCGACCCTGGACGACCCGCTGCGCGAGAAGATCAAGGAGGCGATCCGCACCGGAGCCTCACCGCGCCACGTCCCCGACGAGATCCTCGAAGTGCCCGGCATCCCGCACACCCGCACCGGCAAGAAACTCGAAGTCCCCGTCAAACGCCTCCTGCAAGGCGCCCCCGCCGAACAGGTCGTCAACCCCGCGGCCGTAGACGCCCCCGACCTCATCGACTACTACGCCCGCCTGGGCGCCGAACGCCGGGGCCGGGCACTGTGACAGCCGCGCAGATCATCCTCCCCGCCCTCCTGGCCCTGGTCTTCCTGCCACTGGGAGCGGCGAAGATCGCCGCGATGCCGTTCATGCGCCGGGCGGCAGCACACCTCGGCATGTCGCCGGGCCTCTACCGCGTCGTCGGCACCCTGGAGGTAGCCGGGGCCCTCGGGCTGGTACTCGGACTGGCGGTCGCCCCGGTCGGGGTGGCCGCCGCGACCGGGCTCGCGCTGCTGATGACTGCGGCCGCCTTAGCCCACCTGCGCCACGGCGACCCGCCCGCGCGGGCCCTGCCCGCCGCCATCCTGGCCCTGACGGCGGTGGCGTACGCCGGGGTGGCACTCGGTTCCGGCTGACGGCTGGCAGCCCAGCCCGGAGCCGTGGACTGCGCCGCGTCAGGCGATCATCGTCTGATGCCGGGTTCCCAAAGCAGGCGGCGGTACTTGGCGAGCCATAGCCCGGGTCAGCGTACAAGTGATCTTCACCAGGCGCAGGTCCGGCGGGCTTGTCCCGGCCGGGAGAACTCGGGGGACGGGAACTACCGCGCTGGCTGGCTGTGCACGTAGACGAACTTCCACTACTGGTTCGCCTCGCCCGTACGGCTCCACTGCGCCGGCAGTTCATACCCTGAGCGATCGGCGAGGGCCACCCGGTCGGCGCCAGACTGGGCGACCGCGGCACAGCCCGGTTCGGAGTCGGTCACCGCGGATGGTCTGCCCCATCGCGGCCCCCAGCTCGTCGTCAATCCTCACGTACAGCACGGTCAGGAGGGTGTTCAGATCTTGCGTCGCCGCATGACCTGAACACCCTCCGGCTCCGAGGAGGTGCTGGCCGCCAGCGAGAAGCACTGGGAGGGCGTGACCCGCCAGCTCACCGAGCTGGACATGCCCAAGGACGAGTACGAGCGCGGCTACGACTGGTTCCACCAGGGCGAGAGCCTGCTGCTGCTCTACTTCCTGTGCATGGCCGCCCCCGACCGCTGGTCCGAGCGGGCCGTGCGCTTCGCCGAGCTGTACGTCGACCCGGCCCACGGCAACTACGACCCGCAGCACCGGATCATCACCCGGCCGCACAACGGCAGCGACCCGGACCGCACGGGCGTCTCCGACGGCGACGTCTACCCCTGGCTGCAGAACGAGGCGGACACCTACGGCTACCCGCTGGAGTGGATACCGCAGGCCCAGGAGGGCGGCCCGTTCCCGCTCGACTCGGACCCGCGGCTGGGCGAGCAGATGCGCAAGCGGATGGGCGTCGGCGACACCGCCGTCAACCTCGCCGCGGCCGGGCTGGTCCTGAACGCCTGGATCCTCACCCACGAGGAGCGCTACCGCGACTGGATCGTGCAGTACGTCGGCGCCTGGCGCGAGCGCGCCGAGGCGAACGGCGGCGTGCTCCCCGACAACGTCAGCCCGGACGGCGTGGTCGGCGGTCTGCACGAGGGCCGCTGGTACGGCGGCCACTACGGCTGGTCCTGGCCGCACGGCTGGCACAGCGTGGGCCACGCGGCGGCCGTCGCGGCGCTCGCGGCGGCCACCGTCACCGGCGACGACGACTACCTGTCGATGGTCTCCAGCACGCTGGACGCCATGATCGAGCAGGGCAAGGTGATGCCGCACACCGAGGCCGACTCCAGCCTGCCCGCCAAGTGGGCGGTCGAGCTGGTCGAGGACAAGCACACCCCGACGCTGCACATCCCCTTCCGGTACCAGGACTCGGGCTGGTTCGACTACAACCCGCCGACCCCGCCCGTGCCGGTGGCGCTGTGGCACCACACGGCGGCCGACGCCGACCGCGCCCGCCTGGAGCGGCTGCGCGAGGCCGACGGCATCGACTGGCGCACCCTGCGCTCGTTCCGCTCGAAGGAGGAGTCGGCGCACGAGAAGGCCTGGTTCGCCTTCCTGGCCGGCGACGACCCCGGCTACCCCGAACGGATCCTGGCCACCGCGCAGGCCCAGATCCGCCACCGCCTGCGGCGCGTCGAGCGGTACAAGGACCTGGACGTGCCCGAGGCCGACATCCACGTCTGGCAGCAGTGCAACCCGGTCGCCACCGAGGCCCTGGTCCAGCTCACCTGGGGCGGCCCGCAGGTGCTGTACAACGGCGGCCTGCAGCAGGCCCGGGTGCGCTACCACGACGCCGACGCCCGCCGGGCCGGCCTGCCGCAGGACGTGGCCGCCCTGGTCACCTCCATCGACCCCGAGGCCACCACCGTCGAGCTGGTCAACCTCTCGCCCGAGGCGGAGCGCACGGTGATCGTCCAGGCCGGCGCCATGGCCGAGCACACCATCACCTCGGTGCGGTACACGACCTGCGCGGACGACGCCCGGATCGGCGACATGTACGACTACGGCCACAGCGAGCGAGTGGTCACCGAGGCCGAGCTCCCGTGCAACAGCCCGTACCTGACGGTTAGTCTGCCCGCCTCCACCCGTGTCCGGCTCACCCTGCGGCTCGGGCTGCGCAGCCGCACTCCCAGCTACCGCACCCCGTTCGACACCGCGGCCGAGCAGGCCAACTCCACTGGGACGACAGGGGACTCGGCGTGAAGCGCGTCGCCCAGACCGTCCGGCTCCGCCCCGAGCACCGCGAGGAGTACCTCCGGCTCCACTCCGCCGTGTGGCCCGGCGTAGAAGCCGCCCTGCTCCGGGCGAACATCCGCAACTACAGCATCTACCTCCACGGTGACGTGCTGTTCGCCTACATGGAATACACCGGCGACGACTTCGAGGCGGACATGGCGTCCATCGAGGCCCACCCCGAGACCCAGCGCTGGTGGAAGCTCACCGACCCGTGCCAGGAGCCCTTCCCCGACCGGGGCGACTCCCGCCAGTGGACGGAGCTCCCCGAGATCTGGCACCTCAGCCCGCCCGACGACGCCACCGCCTGACCCGGTCCGCACCAGCCCGACCCGACTTGGATCACCCGTGAACGCACCCGTGCTCGTCAACGCCCACCACCACCTGTGGGACCTCGCCCACCGTCCGCAGCCCTGGCTGGACAACCCCGGCGTGGCATCGATCCGCCGTACCTTCACCCCCGATGACCTGCACTCCGCTGCCACCCACCCCGTCGCGGGCCGGCGGCTGCACAGCACGGTGGTCGTCCAGTGCATCGCGGAGGTCGCCGAGACCGAGGACCTGCTCGCGCTCGCCGAACGGGAGCCGCTGATCCAGGCCGTGGTCGGCTGGGCCGACCTGACGTCACCGACCATCGGTGACGTACTCGACCAGCTGCAAGCCGGACCGGGCGGCGGGTACCTGCGCTCCCTGCGGCATCTCGTCCAGGGCGAGACGGACCCGAACTGGCTGCAACGCCCCAACGTGGAAAGCGGGTTGCGGGCGGCGCGGGATCGCGGACTGCGTTACGACGTGCTGGTGCGCGACCATCAGCTCGATCAGGCGGTCCGCCTCGCGGAACGCTTCCCCGACCTGCCCCAGGTCCTCAACCACGCGGGCAAGCCGGACCTCGTCCGACAGGACATCGAGGGTTGGGAACGTGGAATCCGACAACTGGCCGCACACCCGCACGTGGTGTGCAAGGTCTCCGGGCTGATCACCGAGGCCGACCACATCCACTGGACCACCGCCGACATCCGCCCCGCCTGGGACGTACTGGTCTGCGCCTTCGGGCCCGAGCGGCTCATGTTCGGCTCCGATTGGCCGGTCGCCAACCTCGCCAGCGGCTGGAACCGGTGGGCCGGCACCGTGGACGAACTGCTCACCGGCTGGAGCGAAAGCGACGTCCACGCGCTCCTCGCCGGCACGGCGAGCGCGTTCTACTGCCTCCCTACGCCGGAGGAAGGCGACGTCTCCGCGGACGGCGGCACGCACACCATCTGACCGTCGCGCCCATCCGGGTGTGCGCGCCCATCGCGTACGCCGACAAACCCCGCTGGACATTCACGTCTGCTGATCATCGGTGTCCGCACTGAAGGGACCCTGACCACACGGTGACACTCGCCGTCCGCTCCTCGTCCGCCCGCACCTCGACACGGCTCCCGCGCTCACCAGGCCGCCCGGCCCCGGCAAGGCGGAACTGGCCCCGGCCTACGCCGGCATCTGCGGTACCGACGTTGCACATCTTCCACGCCGACACGGACGCCCGGGTCTCCGCGCCCGCCGTTCCGGGACTCCTCCACTTACTTGTCGACATCGGACAGCCCGTCTAAGACCGACGCCCCCGCTCACGACCATCTATCCGCACCCCCGATGCACGCTCGTCCACCGGCTGTCCACCGAGGCTCTCCGCCAGCGGGTGGCCCGCCTTGGCCTTCTTGGCAAAGCCCCAGGTCAAGAAAGGTTTCCCGAGGATTCGATAACCTCAGCGAACCGGCGACCTACGCATTGTGATGCATAGAGTTCGGGTGTCCGATTTTCCCGATTCCCATGGTCACAGAAACGGAAAAACCCCAGGTCAGCGGCCTGACTTGGGGTTCACCATGGAGCCGCCTATGGGATTCGAACCCATGACCTACGCATTACGAGTGCGTTGCTCTGGCCAACTGAGCTAAGGCGGCACCGCTGTCACGTGTGGTGGCAACGCGGGTCAGTCTACACAGGTTCGCAGGTGATCCGTAGCCGAGGTGGTGGGGTGGCGGGTGGGGGTGGGCGGGGCGGATGGTTTCTGCTTCAACCGATCAGCGGTACGACGTTAGGATGAGCGCCCCCCTGCCGGCCCTTCCCCACCCCCCCGGAGCCACCGTGTTCGGTGTCAACGACCTGGCGACGTACGTCCTCGGCGCCCTCGTCATCATCCTGCTGCCCGGCCCCAACTCGCTGTACGTGCTGTCGGTCGCCGCCCGCAAGGGCATCCGGACCGGGTACCGGGCCGCGGCGGGCGTGTTCGTGGGCGACCTCACGTTGATCAGCCTGACCTCGCTGGGGGCCGCCTCGCTGTTGAAGGCCAACCCGGCGGTGTTCGCGGTGGTGAAGTTCGGCGGCGCCGCGTACCTGCTGTGGATCGGGTTCGGAATGCTGCGGGCGGCCCGCCAGCTGTGGCGCGAGCACCGGGCGGCCGCCGAGGCCGGCCCCGCGGGTAAGGCCGAGACGGCGGCGGCGGAGGCGGGCGAGCGGCCGTTCCGGCGGGCGCTGGTGATCAGCCTGCTGAACCCGAAGGCGATCCTGTTCCTGCTGTCGTTCTTCACCCAGTTCGTGGACCCGCACTACGGGCAGCCCGTGCTCTCCTTCGCCCTGCTGGGCGGGATCCTGCAGACCTTCAGCATGCTGTACCTCTCGCTGCTGATCTTCGCCGGCACCACGCTGGCGACCGCCTTCCGCCGCCGTCGGCGCCTGTCCGCGACCCTGACCAGCGGTGTCGCCGTCCTGTTCGCGGGCTTCGCCGCGAAGCTGGCGGTCTCCTCCGCCTGAGCGCGAACCTGCCGGCGAGCCGCTACCGGTCGCAGCGCTTGCCCTGCTCCGGGGCCTCCCCGGTGAGCAGGAAGCGGTTGACCGCGCCGTCGACGCAGGTGCTGCGGCGGCCGTACGCGGTGTGGCCGTCGCCGTCGTAGGTGAGCAGGCGGCCGGACTCCAGCTGTCCGGCCAGTGAGCGGGCCCAGTCGTAGGGGGTGGCCGGGTCGCGGGTGGTGCCGATGACGACGATCGGGGCGGCGCCCGCGGCGCGGATGGTGTGGGCCGCTCCGGTGGCCCGGACCGGCCAGTAGGCGCAGGTCAGGGCCATCCAGGCCATGTCGCGCCCGAAGTGGGGCGAGGCGCGTTCGAAGTCCGGTACGGCCCGCTGGACGTCCTCGGGTGAGCGGAACGGGGCGGGCAGGTCGAGGCAGTTGACGGCCGTGTTGGCGAACATCAGGTTGGGGTAGGAGCCGTCCGCCGAGCGCCCGTAGTAGGCGTCGGAGAGCTTCAGCAGCCCGCTGCCGTCGCCGGCCCTGGCGTCGGTGAGCGCGGTGCGCAGCTTGGGCCAGAGGAACTCGGCGTACATGGCCTGGATGACGCCGGTGGTGGCCTGGGAGCCGGTGAGCCGCCGCCCGTTGTCGGTGCTGGGCAGCGACTGGGCGTGGACGGCCGTGAGCAGGGCGGTGAGCTGGTCCCCGACCTGCTGTTCGGTGCGGCCGAGCGGGCAGTCCTCACGCTTGGCGCAGTCCTCGGCGAAGGCGGCCCAGGCGGTCTCGAAGCCGCCCGCCTGGGTGCGGTTGCCGGTGACCGAGTCGAGTGCCGGGTCCATCGCGCCGTCCAGCACCACCCGCCCGACCCGGCCGGGGAACAGCCCGGCGTAGGTGGCGCCGAGGAAGGTGCCGTACGACTTTCCGACGAAGTTCAGCCGCTCGTCGCCGAGCAGGGCGCGCAGCACGTCCATGTCGCGGGCCGCCTCGACGGTGCTGAGGTGGCCGAGCGCGGCCCCGGCCTGCCGGCGGCAGCCTTCGGCGAACTCCTTGTCGGCGGCGACCAGGGCGTCGATCGCCCGCTGGTCGCCGGGGGCCAGGTCGGCGGCGGTGAAGGCGTCCATCCGTTCGCCGTTGAGGCAGCTGACGGGGTTGCTGCGGCCGACCCCGCGCGGGTCGAGGCCGACCAGGTCGTACCGGGCGCGGACCGTGCGGTCGTACGTCCCGGCGACGGCCTCCAGGTACTCGATCGCCGAGCCGCCGGGACCGCCCGGGTTGAGCAGCAGCGAACCCGCCCGGGGATCGCCGCCGGAACCGCCGGACTCGCCGGGTACGGCGGCGGCGCGGGCGGCCGAGAGGGTGAGCTCCCCGTCGCCGGGGCGGTCGTAGTCCAGCGGGACCCGGAAGGTGGCGCACTCGAAGCCGCCGTCGCACGACTGCCACTCCGGGTGCTGCGCGTAGTACGGCGCGAGCGCGGCGGGTACGGCGGCGGGCAGCGGCTCCAGCGGGGTGGCGGCGGCGTTCGCCGTGGCGGCGCCGACGCCGGGCGCGTCGGAGGGGGCCTGCCCGGACACCCCGCCGCCGCCCGTCCCGGCCTGCCCCGAGGAAGCCCGGCTGCACCCGCCCGCCCCGACCGCCAGCAGCCCCACCGCGACCACCGCGGCAACCGCCCGGACCCGCCCGGAGCCCCGCACCCGCACCCGCACCCGCACCCTCTTCCTCATCCGCTTCCTCTCCCTCTCCACCGCTCCGAGCAAAGTACGAGCACGAGCACGAGTCCACGAACGAGTACAAGAACGTGTACGGGAACGAGCACGGAGGAACGCCGCTGCCCGGTACCCACCCCGGGTACCGGGCAGCGTAACGCCGGCTCGACCTACGCCCACGACGCCCCGACCGGCGTCGCTCAGGACGCCTTGGCCAGCGCCTCGGCCAGGAACTGCGCCGCCTGCCGGACCAGCCGCAGCCGCTCCCGGTCCGCGGAGTAGTCCTGCACGTTGTCCGAGATCCGCACCTCGGCCTTGGCCGCCGGGCCCGGCCCGGCCTTGAGCGCGGTCTGCAGCTTGCGGGCCGCGTCCAGCCCGGCGGAGTCGCCCTTGGCGGCGGCCAGCAGCAGCTTGGCCGAGCTGCCCGCCGGGGCCTCGGCGCCGGTCTGGGTGAGCGCGGCGGCATCGTAGCGGCCGGAGACGGCGGCGGCCGCGCCGTACAGGTCGGGGCGGGCCAGCCCGGCCGCGGCGGCGCACGGCGCGCCGCCGTCGACCCCGAGGGCGCCCCAGGAGGCCGGGCCGGGCTGGAGGGTGCGGAAGGAGGCGGCGATGGTGGTGCGCAGGGTCGCGTCGTCGGCGACGGCGGCCGGGGCCGCGGCGACCAGCTCGCAGGGGTGCGCGGTGCCGTTCGGCGCCTCGGGGGCGACCAGGATGAACGGGCGGGCGCGGCCGGCCTGCAGGGCCGCACCGACGCCCTCGAAGACGTCCGGGACCTCGGCGTCGGCGGTCTTGCTCGGGGTGGCGGCGTGCATCACGACGACCGGGAAGCGCGCGTTCGGCTCCTTGGCGTACTGCGGCGGCAGCCAGACCCGGACGTTGCGCGGCTTCCCGTCGGGGCCGAGCACGGCGGACTGCAGCAGCTCGCCGCCGCCCGGGTGTCCGACGCTGTCGAAGCGGCTGACCACGGCGGGGGTGGCGGCCGCTGTGCCGGCCCCCGCCGCGGCCGACTCGGTGGTGGCGGGCGGCGCCGCCTGCTGCCGACCGGCCGCACCGGGCGCACCCGCCGCTCCAGGCGTACCCGCCGCGGAGCCCGCCCAGGCCCCGGCGGCGGCCGCGTCGACGGCGGGCTCCGCCCGGTCCGTCGTCCCCCCGCCGTGGCCCAGACCGCCGAACGCCCCGAGCGCGGTGAGCAGCGTCAACGCGGTGACGCACACCCCGCAGACCATCGCCCCGCCCGCCCGGACCAGCATCGGCCACCGGTCGCCCGCCAGCTCGTAGGTCGCGGCGGCCCGCAGGTCGCGCCAGCGCTGGAGCGCACCGCGCGCCAGCCAGATCCCGCCGACGGCGGCAGCCAGCAGGGGAATGACGAGGAGCGGACGAACCACGGAACGCACCACCTCGGGACGAGGGCCGGCGCCGGACCGGACCCGGTGCCGTGCAGGAGACGACCGCTCCGGCGGCAGGCCCTCCCGACCGGGAGGACCGGGACACGGCCGGGACGCAGTCGGCCCCCAGCGTGCACAACGGGCGCTCCGTCACACGCGGGTGTGCCCGGCGAGTATCGCCCGTTCACTCGAAGGTGGGACGCCGAGCCGACTCCGGGCGGCTCCGGGCGGCGTACGGACACCGCTCCGAGAGCCAGGCGCGGGCCCGGCCCCCGGAACGGACCTCAGCCCGCCCGCAGCGCCACCGTCATCGCCTCGACCGCCAGCAGCGGGTCCACGTTGCGGTCCAGCGCCACCCGGCAGGCGAGCACCGCCTCGATCCGGCGCAGCGTGCCCTCGGGCGTGCCGTCCTGGGCGACCCGGTTCAACGCCTGCCGCTGGTCCTCGTTGGCGAGCGAGCCGGTGGAGCCGAGCTGGATCGCCAGCACGTCCCGGTAGAAGCCGAGCAGGTCGAGCAGCGCGACCCCGAGGGTCTCCCGGCGGGTGCGGGTGGCCCGGCTCTTCTGCCGCTTCTCCAGCTCCTTGACGGCCCCGGCCATGCCGCGCGGCGCCTTGCTGCCCTCGGCGGCGCCGTAGGCGGCCTTGAGGTCGTCGGTCTCCTTGGCGTCCTGGGTCTCGGCGAGCGCCTCGGCATCGGCCTTGGCGGTGTCGACCAGACGCTGGGCGGCGGTCAGGCAGCCGCCGATGTCGGCGACCTCCAGCGGGATCCGCAGCACCTCGGCCCGGCGGGTGCGGGCCTGCTCGTCGACGGCGAGGCGGCGGGTGCGCTCGATGTCGCCCTGCCCGGCGAGCGCGGCGAGCCGGGCGGTCTCCGGGTCGACGCCGTCGCGGCGGACCAGCATGTCGGCGACCGCCTCGGCGGCGGGCGTGCGCAGCACCAGCAGGCGGCAGCGCGAGCGGATGGTCGGCAGCACGTCCTGGACGGAGGGGGCGCAGAGCATCCAGACGGTGCGCGGGGAGGGCTCCTCCACGCCCTTGAGCAGCGCGTTGGCGGCGGCCTCGGTCAGCCGGTGGGCGGCGTCCACCAGGATCACCGACCAGCGGCCGCCGGTCGGGTAGCTGGAGGCGCGCAGGACCAGGTCGCGCATGTCGCCGACGCCGATCGACAAGCCGTCGGTCCGCACGTACTTGACGTCGGCGTGGCTGCCGGCCAGCACGGTGTGGCAGCCGTCGCAGAACCCGCAGCCGGGCGTGCCGCCGAGCGCGAGGTCGGGGCTGGTGCACTGGAGGGCGGCGGCGAAGGCGCGCGCGGCGGTGACCTGGCCGGCCCCGGGCGGGCCGGTGAACAGCCAGGCGTGCGTCATCAGGGAGGCGTTCCCGCCCTGCTCGGGGGCTGCGCCGCGGCCAGCCTCGACCGCCGCCCCGGCCGCCCGGGCCGCGGCGGTCAGCTGGTCGACCACCCGTTCCTGGCCCACCAGGTCGTCCCAGACGGCCACTGCTGCTCCCAAGCTCCGTACGGCAGCGCTCCGCGCCGATTCCCCGCCGTCGAGCATACGTCTCCGCTCCGACAGCCACTGCTCCGTCCGCGTCACGCCGGGCCGCGGACAGCGGGCCCGGCCACGGACGACGGCCACCCCACGGCCCCACCACAGCCCCGGTACGGCCCGCCACGGCCGCCACGGCCCGGTATGACGACGGGCGGTGTCGCCCCGGAAGCCACTGCCCCGGGGCGGCACCGCCCGTCCCTACGTCCCTACGTCCCTACGTCAGCTGCGCCGGCCCCAGCGCCGGCCCTTGCCCTTGCCGCCGTCCTCGCCGCGGTCGTCCCCACCGCGCCGGGCCGAGCCGTCCTGGTCGCCGCCGTGGTCCCAGCGCGCCCACTCGTCACGCGAGCCGAGCAGGGTGTCGGTGAGGCTCGGCAGGTCGTCCATCGGCGTCTCCTCGGCCCACTCCGGCCGCGGCCGCTCGGCCGTGGACTGCGACTCGCCGGGCTGCGGAGCCACCGGCGGCTGAACCGGCTGCTGGACGGGCTGCGGCGCAGCCTGCCGCCCGTCCACCACCGGCAGCTCACGGGTGCTGTCCACCGGCTCCCCCGACCGCCCCGGCTCGACCCGCGGCAGCACAGCCGTCTCGTCCACAGCCGGAACCCTCGGCAGCACCGCCGTCTCATCCGCCGCAGGCACCGTCGGCAGCACCGCCGTCTCATCGACGGCGGGCACCTTCGGCAGCCGGGAGGTCTCCCCGGCAGCCTCCGCCGCCCGGACCGCCGCCTGCCGGTCGCGCAGCGTCAGCTCCCGCGTCGCCTCGTCGCCGAGCCCGTCCGCCGCGTCCCGCGGGGCGTCCGACACGGCCCGCAGCTGCGTCGTGGCAGCGTCACCGGCAACCGCGGACCCCGCCCGCTCCGTACCTGCCCGCTCCGCAACAGCCCGCTCCGAAGCCGTCTCCGCCGCCGCGGCAGCCGCCGCCAGCGCGGCGGCCTGCGCCAGCCGGGCCTCCTCGGCCCGCTGCAGCGCCTCCTCCGCCCGGCGCCGCTGCTCCTCGCGCGCCAGCTCCCGCTGCCGCTGGAGCTCGGCCTGGGCGGCCGCCTCGTCGGCGATCCGCTTGCGCTCGGCGGCCTCCGCGGCCAGCCGGGCCTCCTCGGCGGCGCGCTGCTTCGCCTCCTCCTCGGCGCGGCGCTTCGCGGCCTCCTCGGCCTTGCGCCGGGCCTCGGCGGCGACCCGCTCGGCCTCCTCCTTCGCCAGCCGCTCCTCCTCGGCCTGCTTGGCCCGCAGCTCCGCCAGCACCTCCTGGCGCTTGCGCTCGGCGGCCTCCTCCTCGGCCTTCTTGCGGGCCTCCTCGGCGGCGCGCCGCTCGGCCTCCTCCTTGGCCAGCCGCTCCTGCTCGGCGCGGGCGGCCTTCTCCTGCTCGGAGAGCGGCAGCTCGCGGTCGAGCCGGTGGCGGATGGCGGTGGTGACGAAGCCGGGGGCCTGGCTGCCGTCCACGACGAGGTAGCGCGCCGGGTCGGCGGCCGCGAGGGCGAGGAAGCCGGCCCGGACCCGCTGGTGGAACTCGGTGGGCTCGGACTCCAGCCGGTCGAGCGCCTCGGTGAAGCGCTCCCGGGCCCGGGTCGGGTCGACGTCGAGCACCACGGTGAGGTCGGGCAGCAGCCCGCCGGTCGCCCAGCGGGAGATCCGGGCGACCTCGGTGGCGGCCAGGTCGCGCCCGGCGCCCTGGTAGGCGATGGAGGAGTCCATGTACCGGTCGGTGATCACCACGGCGCCGCGGGCGAGGGCCGGCCGGATGACGTTCTCGACGTGCTCGGCACGGTCGGCCGCGTAGATCAGCGCCTCGGCGCGGTGCGACAGGCCGGTGTTGCCGACGTCCAGGACGAGGCCGCGCAGCCGCTGGCCGACCGGGCTGCCGCCGGGCTCGCGGGTGAGCACGACCTCGTGCCCCTTGCCGCGGATCCATTCGGCGAGCGCCTGGGCCTGGGTGGACTTGCCGGCGCCGTCGCCGCCCTCCAGGGCGATGAAGAAGCCGGTGCCGGTCCCCCGGTGGGGCACCGGGCCGCTGCCGCCGCGGACCGCGTCGACCAGGTCCCGGCCGAACGGCACGGTGCCGCGCCGGTCGTCGGTGCGCAGCAGGACGACGGCGGCGAGGACGAGGGTGAGCAGGCCCGCGGTGGCGACGGCGAGGGCGCCACCGCCGTGGATGAAGGTGAACGAGCCGGGCTCGACGGTGCCGTACTCGACGTCGCCGTAGCCGGCGGCGATCAGCGGGACGACGACCAGGGCGGCGGCGACCACGGCCCGCAGCACCGCGTACAGGTGCTCGGTGACCTTGGGCAGCCGGGCCTCCTCGACCTCCTGGGCGAGCAGGTTGCGTCCGGCCGAGACGACGATCCCGGCGGCCAGTCCGGCCAGCACGGTGAGCAGCAGGACCAGCACGAAGTCCAGCACCAGCCCGGCCAGGATCAGCGCGACGCCCTCGGTGAGCAGCGCCAGCGCGAGCAGGCGGCGGCGGGAGAGCGAGGGCAGGGTGGCCCGGGTGAGCCGGGCGCCCAGCGCGGGGGCGCCGGCCGCGGCGAGCACGACCAGGCCGTAGCCGATCGGCCCGGCCCGGTGCTCGGCGGCGGTGAGCAGCGCCAGGGCGGCGACGCCCGCCATCGAGGCGAAGCCGGCCGCCACCGCGAAGGTGAAGTACGGGGCGCTGCCGGTGCGGCCCTTGCGCAGGGCCGGGCCGGGGGTCGCGTCGGTGGGGGCGCGCAGGCCGGTCAGCGGCGAGTGCGGGGCGACGCTCACGGGGCCGACGGGCAGCTGCTGGAGGTAGCTGCGGACGGCGGCGGCGGTGAGGAGTCCGGCCGCGCCGAGGGCGGCGAAGGTCAGCTGGTGGGCGCGCAGCCAGTCCGAACCGACTGCCGCGCCGATGTTGTTGAGCAGCGTGAAGGCGACCAGGCCGACGGCGCCCAGCGGCACGGTGACCCAGCCGGTGAACCGGTCGATGCTCCGGACGGTGTCCAGGTTGGCGGCGGCCGGCCGCCGCTCGGCGGCGGGGGCGTAGGGGTTCACGGGCGGCAGCAGGCCGGGGACGGCGACGGCCTTGGCGATGCCCCGGACCCGCTCGGCCGCACCGGTGAGGAACACGGTGGCGAGCAGCACGTAGGTGGCCGCGCCGGAGGGCTTCGGGCCGGAGCCGAGCCAGACCGTCCACCAGGGCGCGAGGCCGATCAGCAGGGCGCTCAGCGCGTCGGCGCCGACCAGCGTCCAGCGCCGGTCGAGCTTGCCGGCGATCAGCTGGTGCACCGGTTCCAGCAGCACCACGCCGAGCAGCCCGGTGGCCGCCACCCGCACGGCCAGGACGGCCGCGGTGGCGAAGGCGAGGCTGCGCGGCAGGTCGCCGAGCTGGCCGCCCTGGGCGGCGGCGATCACGGTGAGCGCGAGCAGCACCAGCAGCCCGAGCCGGTCGGCGGCGCCGCCGATCAGCTGGGTGGTCCACAGGCGCCGGTAGGACCTGGTCCGCAACAGTGCCCGGGCCCGGTCCACCGGGGTTCCGGCGGGCGCGACCTCGGGCAGGTCGGGCCCGGTGGCTCTGGCAGCCGGGGCGGCGCTGGGGGTGGGCTGCTCCTCGCTCGTCATACGGTCAGCGTAGCGGTCTGGGCTTTGCCGGATTGAGACGAACGGGGTTCCGGTTCGCCGTCATCACCGGCCTGTGACGATCCCTGCACACAGCTCGGGCCCGCGCCCCCCGGTGAGGGGGACACGGGCCCGGTGCCGCTGTCGGACTGCCGTGGGGCCGCCATCAGGCTGCCGTCGGACAGCCGTCGGCGGATCAGCCCTCGTCGGTGGCGGTGGTCTTGGCGGCCGCGGTCTTCTTCGCGGCCGTCTTCTTCGCCGTCGCCGTCTTGGCGGTGGTGGTCTTCTTCGCGGCCGTCTTCTTGGCGGCGGTCTTGGTCGCCGTCGTCTTGGTGGTGGTGGTCTTCTTCGCCGCCGCCTTCTTGGCCGGGGCCTTCTTCGCCACCTTCTTCACCGGCCCGCGCGCCCGCTTCTCGGCGAGCAGCTCGTAGCCGCGCTCCGGCGTGATGGTCTCGACCTCGTCGTCCTTGCGCAGCGTGGCGTTGGTCTCGCCGTCGGTCACGTACGGGCCGAAGCGGCCGTCCTTGACCACCACCGGGCGCTCGGAGACCGGGTCGGTGCCCAGCTCCTTGAGCGGCGGGGCGGCGGCGGCCCGGCCGCGCTGCTTGGGCTGGGCGTAGATCGCCAGCGCCTCGTCGAGGGTGATGGTGAAGAGCTGGTCCTCGCTGGTGAGCGAGCGCGAGTCGGTGCCGCGCTTGAGGTACGGGCCGTAGCGGCCGTTCTGCGCGGTGATCTCGGCGCCCTCGGCGTCGGTGCCGACCACGCGCGGCAGCGAGAGCAGCCGCAGCGCGTCCTCCAGGGTGACGGTGTCCAGCGTCATCGTCTTGAACAGCGAGGCGGTGCGCGGCTTGACCGCGTTCTTGCCGGTCTTGGGCGTGCCCTCGGGCAGGATCTCGGTCACGTACGGGCCGTAGCGGCCGTCCTTGGCGACCAGCATGTTGCCGCTGACCGGGTCCAGGCCGAGCTCGAAGTCGCCGCTGGGCTTGGCCAGCAGCTCCTCGGCCAGCTCGACGGTCAGCTCGTCCGGCGGCAGCTCGTCGGGGATGTCGGCGCGCTGGCCGGGCTCGCCCTCGACGGCGGAGGCGCGCTCGACGTACGGGCCGTAGCGGCCGACCCGCAGGGTGATGTCCTCGCTGATCCGGAACGAGCTGATCTCCCGGGCGTCGATCGCGCCGAGGTCGGTGACCAGTTCCTTCAGGCCGCCCAGGTGGTCGCCGTCGCCGTTGCCGGCCTCGGCGGCAGCGCCGGCCGCGACCTCGCCCTCGCCGAAGTAGAAGCGCTTGAGCCACGGCACGGACTGCGCCTCACCGGCGGCGATCCGGTCGAGGTCGTCCTCCATCCTCGCGGTGAAGTCGTAGTCGACCAGCCGGCCGAAGTGCTTCTCCAGCAGGTTGACCACGGCGAAGGAGAGGAAGGACGGGACGAGCGCCGTGCCCTTCTTGAACACGTACTTGCGCTGGATGATCGTGTCGATGATCGACGCGTAGGTGGAGGGACGGCCGATCTCCCGGTCCTCCAGCTCCTTGACCAGCGAGGCCTCGGTGTAGCGGGCCGGCGGCTTGGTGGCGTGGCCCTCCGGGGTGATCCGCTCGGCGGCCAGCGGGTCGCCCTGGGCGACCTGCGGCAGCCGGCGCTCGCGGTCGTCGAGCTCGGCGTTCGGGTCGTCGGCGCCCTCGACGTAGGCCTTCAGGAAGCCGTGGAAGGTGATGATCTTGCCGGAGGCGGAGAACTCGACGTCCCGGCCGTCGGCGGAGGCGCCGCCGACCCGGACGGTGACGGACTGGCCGACCGCGTCCTTCATCTGGGAGGCGACGGTGCGCATCCAGATCAGCTCGTACAGCCGGAAGTCGTCGCCGCTCAGACCGGTCTCGGCGGGGGTGCGGAAGCGGTCGCCGGAGGGGCGGACGGCCTCGTGCGCCTCCTGGGCGTTCTTGACCTTGCTGGCGTAGGTGCGCGGGGCGTCCGGCAGGTAGTCGGCGCCGTACAGCTGGGTGACCTGCGCGCGGGCGGCGGCGATCGCGGTCTCCGACAGCGTGGTGGAGTCCGTACGCATATAGGTGATGAAGCCGTTCTCGTACAGCTTCTGGGCCACCTGCATGGTCCGCTTCGCGCCGAAGCCCAGCTTGCGGCTGGCCTCCTGCTGGAGCGTGGTGGTGCGGAACGGCGCGTACGGCGAGCGGCGGTAGGGCTTGGACTCGACGCTGCGGACGCTGAACGCGGTCTGCTCGAGGGCGGCGGCCAGCTGGCGGGCGGCCTGCTCGTCCAGGTGCAGGGTGTTGGTGCTGCCGGCCTTGAGGCGGCCGTCCGAACCGAAGTCGCGGCCGGTGGCGATCCGCTTGCCGTCGACCGAGGCCAGCCGGGCGCCGAAGGTCTCCGGGTTGGCCGCGTCGGCCGGGGTGCGGCCGGTGCCGAAGGTGCCGACCAGGTCCCAGTACGAGGCGGTGCGGAAGGCCATCCGCTCGCGCTCGCGCTCGACCACCAGACGGGTCGCCACGGACTGCACCCGGCCCGCCGACAGCTTCGGCATGACCTTCTTCCACAGCACCGGCGAGACCTCGAAGCCGTAGAGGCGGTCGAGGATGCGGCGGGTCTCCTGGGCGTCGACCAGCCGCTGGTTCAGCTCGCGCGGGTTGGCCACGGCCTCCTGGATCGCCGTCTTGGTGATCTCGTGGAACACCATGCGGTGCACCGGCACCTTGGGCTTCAGCACCTGCTGGAGGTGCCACGCGATGGCCTCGCCCTCGCGGTCCTCATCGGTGGCGAGGAAGAGCTCGTCGGACTCCGCGAGGAGCGACTTCAACTTGCTGACCTGGGACTTCTTGTCCGCGTTCACCACGTAGATGGGCGCGAAGTCGTGATCGACGTCCACGCCGAGGCGGCGCACCTCGCCGGTGTACTTGTCCGGCACCTCGGCCGCGGTGCTGGGCAGGTCGCGGATGTGCCCGACGCTCGCCTCGACGATGTAGCCGGGGCCAAGGTAGCCCTTGATCGTCTTCGCCTTGGCCGGCGACTCGACAATGACGAGTCGCTGTCCGTGCGCGGTCTCGCTGCTCGGGGACACCTTCGCTCTTCTCTCCCGGTCCTTATGTGGCTGGTCGGCGCTGGCAGCACGGGCTGCGCTCCGCCCGACCCCTCCACCGTCCCGGGGTCGCCACTGCACGACACCCCACCAGCGGAGTGTGACCGTACCCCGGCCACCCTTGTCAAACGGACGGTTCCCGCTGTTTCGCTTGCCGCGCTCACCGACGCCACTCGAACGGTAACCCGATGACGGAGGTTCGCGCCCCGTGGAGGGGGGCTTCGGCAGGTTCCGGAGGATGGAATGACGGATTTCAAGATCTGTCAACGGAAAATCGGCGCGCATGCGGTATGGCGCTCTCCGGATCGCACCGGGGGCGGTTCAGCGGGGACGGCCGACGGGGGCCGGGACGGGGATGACGGGCAAGCTGCCGACCCGTCAGCGGCCGATCGCCGCCAGCAGCCCGGCACCCGCCGCCAGACACACCACGCCCAGCGCGCACCACAGCAGGTCGACGACCGCCGCCCGGCCGATCTCCCCGGCCGCCAGCACCGCCCGACGGGGGCGGTCCGGGTCGTAGCAGATCCGCACCGGGGCGCCGGGCGCGAACCGCTCCGGACGGCGCAGCGGGGTGTGCCCGCGCGGCCGGGTGAGCACGAGCTCAGCGATCCGGCCGGCCCCGGAACCCGCCCCGGAACCCGCCCCGGACCCGCCGACCGCCGGCAGCACCGAGAAGGAGAGCAGCGGAGCACTGTCGAGTTGGCCGTGCACGTCGCGCTCGGCGACGACCGTCGCCACCACCGGCACCCCCGACCGGCGCACCCGGTGGCGAAGGCGCACTTCGGCGGCGCACCAGAGCAGCAGCGCGCCACCGAAGAGGGCGAGCACCAGCCCGCCGACGGTCGCCGTCGTCGTGTCCACCCCTGGCCCCCGGCTCCCCAGCTCTGTCCACAGCCTGTGGACAGAGCCTCACAGCACCCGACCAACGGGGGGCGGCCGGACGGGGACCGCCGGGCAAACCAAGGAGTACGGGAGGGTGAACCGGGGGGTACCCGGGCAGCGTTCTACCGAACGGGGCGGAACCTCACCGCACCGAACGCCGAACCACCGAACGCCAAGCCACCGAACCCCGCCCGCCGGGTCTCACCGCACCGGGTCGATGAACCCCTGCTCGGTCAGCAGCCGGAGCGACTCCGGCACCCGGTCCCGCAGCACCACCCGGTCCTCGCCCAGCAGGTGCGCGATCGCGTCCACGATCTCGCCCGCCGACAGCGTCCCGTCGCAGACCCCGACGAACCCGGCCCCCACGGTGTCCACCTTGGTGGCCCGCCGCATGCCCCGGTTGTGACGCAGCACCACGTGCTCCGGGTCCTCCGCCCCCGGCGCGCCGACCTGCTCCTGGACCACCTCGTCGGCCAGCAGGTAGCGGGCCGCGAGCAGCCCCGCGTCGTCGTGCGAACGCAGGAAGTCCTGCCGGTCGAACCACTCGTCGATGTGCGGACCGAGCGGCTGCTCCACCGGGTGCGGCCACTCCTCCACCCGGACGGTCGGACGCTCGGCGCCGCCCGCCCGCAGGGTGATCCAGCCCATCCCGATGCCCTCGACCCGGCCCGCCTCGAAGGCGTCCAGCCACTCGCCGTACCGGGCCTGGTAGTCGCCGCCCGGGCCCCGGTGGTCGCCGCCGTCACGCAGCCACAACTCGGCGTACTGGGCCACGTCCTGGACCTCGCGCTGGACGACCCAGGCGTCCAGCCCGGTGCCCGCGACCCAGCCGGCCAGCCGCTCCTGCCAGTCCTCGCCCTTGACGTGCTGCCAGTTGGCGAGCAACTGGCAGTACCCGCCCGACTCCAGGTGCTCGGCGGCCGACCGCACCAGGCTGCGGCACAGGTCGTCCCCGGCCATGCCGCCGTCACGGTACGTGAACCGGCCGCCGGGCGAGATGACGAACGGCGGGTTGGAGACGATCAGGTCGAACTTCCGCTCCCCGACCGGCTCGAAGAGGCTCCCGGTGAGCACCTCGGTGTTCTCGAACCCGGACAGCGCCAGGGTCAGTTCGGTGAACCGCAGCGCACGCGGGTTGAGGTCGGTGGCGGTGACGCTCCCGGCGTGCCGGGCCGCGTGCAGCGCCTGCACGCCGGAGCCCGAACCGAGGTCCAGCGCTGCCCGGACGGGGCGACGCACAGTGATGTTCGCCAGCGTCGTGGACGCTCCGCCGACCCCCAGCACGAGGTCCTTGCGGGCCACCCCGTGCGCGGTCTCGCCGGAGCCGATCCCGCCCGCCCCACCGACCGCGCAGCCCAGGTCGGACACCACCCAGGCGTCCGAACTGGGCATTCCGGCAACCTCGTTGGCGTACGGGCGGACGTCCACCGTGGCGCGCACCAGATCCCCGTCCGGGCGCAGCCAGCCGTCCGCCAGGCAGTCCTCCACCGGCAGCGCGGCGGCGGCCGCCCGGTACGGCACCGGCTGCTGCAGCAGGAACAGCCGCACCAGCGTCTCCAGCGGGCTGCCACCGCGCGTCGCGCGCAGCGCCGGAACGGCCTCGCTACGGGCCAGGGCCGCGTAGCCGGTGGGCCCCAGCAGGTCCAGGCACCCATCGGCGGTGAACGAGGCGGCCAGCAGCGCCTCGCGCAGCTTGGCCAGACGGGTCGGGTCGAGAACGGGGCTACTGATCACCCCGCCATTGTCCCCCGCCCCGCCCCACCCCGGCCCCACCGGCCCGCCGACCCCACCGGGAGCGCCCCCTCACCCACCCGCCCCCGCCGATGCCCGGAGCGCCCCACCGACCGCACCAGGAGGTCGGCCCGCGCCCCTCAACCCCGGCTCCGGCCACGCTCCTCGACGCAGCGGGCCGGGGCCGCTCCTTCGAGCGACCCCGGCCCTTGCCGATGCTGTTCTGCCCCCGGTCAGCTCGCGCTGGGTGCCGGACTGGCCGGGGCCGAGGAGGAGACCGGGGCCGGGGCCTGGGCCGCCGGAGTGGTGGCGCCGGCCGACGGGCCGGCCGCCGGGCTCGCGCTGTCCGTCGCGCCCGGCGCGGGGGTGCCGCCGGGCGCACCGGCCGAGGCCGTGGCACCGGCGCTCGGGGTGGTGCCCGCACCCGGGGTGGCCGTGGAGCCGCCGGCACTGCCGCCCGCCCCGGCACTCGGGGTGGCCGGGGTGGCCTTGCACCCCTCCTGCTTGGCCATCGCCTTGCCGAGCTCGCCGCTTCCCAGCTTGCTCTGCGCCTGGGTGGACAGCGAGGACAGCTGGCGCAGCTGGTCGCCGACGCTGTTCAGCCCGTCCGCGAACTTCGCCTGGTCGTTGTTGACCAGCGCGTCCAGCTTCTTCTGGACGTTCAGGTAGCCGTCGGCGGCCTTCTTCAGCTCGTCGATGGTGTCCTTCTGCAGGGCGGCGCCGTTGTCCACCTTGGGCGCGCCGGCCGCGTCGATCGCGGCCGCGATGTCCTGGTTGGTCTTGGCCAGTCGCCCGATGTCCGCCGAGAGCCGCTTCTGCAGGTCGACCGGGGTCTCACCGGTCTTCACCTGGGCGGTGTCGGCGAGCGCGGTCTGCGCCTGGGCGATCGGGTCCTTGGCCGCGCCGCAGACGTTCGACGCCCAGGAGTCCAGCTGCTTGCTGTTGTCGTCGCCGCCGCAGCCGACGGCGCCGAACGCGAGCAGCACGCCGAGGGCGGGTACGGCCAGCAGTCGCTTGTTCACCGGGAGGAGCCTTTCGGTTTCGGTCGTCTTCGGTCGTCGAACCTACACGGCCGTCACCGGGCACCCGGTTCCCGGCTGCCCGCTCCCGTCCCGCCGACCCGTCCCGGTGCTCAGGCCCGGTGCTCAGGCCCGTTCGACCCGGATCGGATCGCCCGGCCGGACGGTGCGCAGCACCCGGGCGTCCCCGTCCAGCAGGCCGAGGACGTTGCAGGGGCCGGCCAGTCGGCACTCGCCGTCGTGCGAGATCGGGGTCGGTCCGTAGGGCAGCGCGAGGCTGTCGCCGTCGGTCCAGAACGCGACGGTGCCCGGCTCGACCACCTGCCGGGCACCGTCCTCGCGCGGCACGCTGACGGGCGTGCCGAAGTAGACCTCCTCGCCCCAGGTGCTCGCCGTCGAACTGATCGGCAGCTCGGCCCAGAGCGCTTCGGTGGTGGGGGTGGCCGCCAGCGTGGCGGTGGCCTGCCCGGCCGGCCACAGGATGCGGATCCGCATGTGCTTCCTCTTCCGCGACGAGGTCCGATCGATGATCGGACCCGGTCGTGCCGGAAGCAGCGAACCGCCAGGCTCAACAATTTGTCAATGCGCGCCCGGGAAATGGGCGCCCGAAGGACGGAACCCGCGGAACGGAACCCGCGGAGCCCGTTCGGTGACGTCAGACCGCGACGGAGGCGACCGAAACCGGCCAGCTCATCCGGATCACGCCGCCGTCGGCGCCGTTGGTGACCTCCAGGTCCTCGACCAGACCGGTGATCACGGCGAGGCCCAGGGTGTCCTCGTCCGGGTCGCCGCCCTCGGCGTCGCCGGAGGCCGGGACGGTGGCGGGGCCCGCCTCGTCCTCGACCTCGATGAGGAAACGCTTCTCCTGGTCGGTCAACGCGACCCGCACCGTGCCGCCGATCCCACCGCGCTGGTGCAGACCGACCGCACGGGAGCACGCCTCACCGACCGCGAGCCGTACCTCGTCGAGCACCGACTCGTCGACCCCGGCCCGTCTGGCGACGGCCGCGGCGACCAACCGGGCCGTCCGCACGTGCTCGGGAAGCGCGCTGAATCGAAGTTCGACGGTTGCCATCTCTCCCCCTCGGGGTACTCCGACCGGGGCCGGCGGTGCGGCCCCGCGGACCGGCTGAGCCGGCCCTGAGACGCCCGGGGAGCAGGGGGCCGCACGGGCCCTCCGCACCCCGGACGCGTGGAACGGGCGGGCCGGCCACGTGGACCGGCCCGGACGCGTCAGTCGGTCGCCGCGACCGCGTCGTCCACCGAGGTGTGGATCGGGAAGACCTTGGTCAGACCGGTGATCCGGAAGATCTTGAGAATGCGCTCCTGGTTGCACACCAGGCGCAGCGAGCCCTCGTGAGCACGCACCCGCTTCAGGCCGCCGACGAGCACGCCGAGGCCGGTCGAGTCGAGGAAGTCGACGCCCTCCATGTCGACGACGAGGTGGTACTTGCCGTCGTTGACGAGCTCGACCAGCTGCTCCCGCAGCTTCGGGGCGGTGTACACATCGATCTCGCCGCCAACCTCGACGACCGTACGATCGCCGACTGCACGGGTCGACAGGGACAGGTCCACGGAACCTCCAGCACCTTGCCTTGCTACGTCATGTGCGATCCTCGGCCGGACGGCCGCCACCGCATGGTCGCGAGCCCGGACGCGCCAAGCCAACGCGTGGCAAGCCTCAGCGCTGCGACCCACGGCCATACGGCCGTCACGGCCACATTCAACCACCTGCGACCATGCCCGCACGATGGCTTACGACGATTCTCCGTCACGCCGGTGACACACTGGGTCCTCATGCCGCCCCGACACAGCCTGCCCGAGGCACTGCTCGCGACCCTGTCCACCAGTCGGGGGCGGGCCGATCGGCTCACCCATACGGAGCACCTTCCCGCCCGACCCGCGCGTTATTCGCCGTGGCCCGACTCGATCCGACCGGAGATCGTCGCCGCGGCCCTGGACGTCGGAGTGGAACAGCCCTGGGCGCACCAGGCAGAAGCGATGAACCTGGCCAAAAGCGGCCAGACTGTGGTGATCGCCACAGGCACCGCCTCGGGCAAGTCGCTGGGGTACCTGGCGCCGGTCCTCAGCGACCTGCTGGACGGCACCGAGGCCCGCAACGGCCGCGGCGCCACCGCGCTCTACCTGGCCCCGACCAAGGCCCTCGCCGCCGACCAGCGCCGCCGCGCCGCCGAACTCGCCCCGCCACGGGTCCGGGCCGCGCTCTACGACGGCGACACCCCGTTCGAGGAGCGCGAGTGGGTCCGCCAGTACGCCTCCTACGTGCTCACCAACCCGGACATGCTGCACCGGGGCATCCTGCCCGCGCACGCCCGCTGGTCCTCCTTCCTCAAGGTGCTGCGCTACGTGGTCGTCGACGAGTGCCACAGCTACCGGGGCGTCTTCGGCTCGCACGTCGCCCAGGTGCTGCGGCGGCTGCGCCGCATCTGCGCCCGCTACGGTTCGTCACCCACCTTCCTGCTCGCCTCCGCCACCACCGCCGAACCGGCCGTCACCGCCCGGCGGCTGACCGGCCTGCCCGCCATGGCCGTCACCGAGGACACCTCGCCGCGCGGGCCGATGGTCTTCGGCCTCTGGGAGCCGCCGCTGACCGAGAACGTCGGCGAGCACGGCGCCCCGGTACGCCGCACCGCCACCGCCGAGGCCGCGTACCTGCTGACCGACCTGGTCGAACGGCAGACCCGGACCGTCGTGTTCGTCCGCTCCCGGCGGGCCGCCGAACTCGTCGCCCTGCAGACCCAGGACCAGCTCGGCCGACCGCTCGCCGACCGGGTGGCCGCCTACCGCGGCGGCTACCTCGCCGACGAACGCCGGGCCCTGGAGCGCGACCTGCACTCCGGCCGGCTGCTCGGACTCGCCTCCACCTCCGCCCTCGAACTCGGCGTCGACGTCTCCGGCCTCGACGCCGTCCTGATGGCCGGTTACCCCGGCACCCGGGCCTCGCTCTGGCAGCAGGCCGGCCGGGCCGGCCGGGAGGCCCAGGGCGCGCTGGCCATCCTGATCGCCCGGGACGACCCGCTGGACACCTACCTGGTGCACCACCCGGAGGCGCTGTTCGCGACGCCCGTCGAGGCCACCGTGCTCGACCCCGACAACCCGCACGTGCTCGCCCCGCACCTGTGCGCGGCCGCCGCCGAACTCCCGCTCACCGACGCCGACCTGGAGCTGTTCGGCCCGTCCACCGCACCGCTGCTGCCGGTGCTGGAGCGACGCGGCCTGCTGCGCCGGCGCTCCGACGGCTCCTGGTACTGGACCCGCCGGGAGCGCGCCGCCGACGCCGTCGACCTGCGCGGCAGCGGCGGCAGCCCGGTGCAGATCGTCGAGGCCGACACCGGCCGGCTGCTCGGCACGGTCGACGCGGCGGCCGCCCACACCACCGTCCACACCGGGGCCGTCCACCTGCACCAGGGCCGCACCTACCTGGTCCGGGAGCTCGACCTGGAGGACTCGGTCGCCCTGGTCGAACCGGCCGACCCGCCGTACACCACGGCCGCCCGTGACATCACCTCCATCTCCGTCCTCGACACCGACACCACCGTCCACTGGGGCGAGGGCCGGCTCAGCTTCGGCTCGGTGGAGGTGGTCAACCAGGTGGTCGGCTACCTCCGGAAGCGGATCTCCACCGGGGAGATCATGGGCGAGAGCAAGCTCGACCTCCCGCCCCGCACCCTGCGCACCCGTGCCGTCTGGTGGTCCGTCACCGAGGACCAGCTGCTGGACGCCGACCTCCCGCTCGACCGGCTGCCCGGCGCCGCCCACGCGGCCGAGCACGCCTCGATCGGCCTGCTGCCGCTGTTCGCCACCTGCGACCGGTGGGACATCGGCGGCGTCTCCGTCCCGCTGCACCCCGACACCGGGCTGCCCACGGTGTTCGTCTACGACGGCCACCCGGGCGGGGCCGGCTTCGCCGAACGCGGCTTCCAGCGGGCCGTCGAGTGGCTGACCGCCACCCGCGCGGCGATCGCCTCCTGCGAGTGCGAGCGCGGCTGCCCGTCGTGCGTCCAGTCGCCCAAGTGCGGCAACGGGAACGACCCGCTGGACAAGGCCGCCGCCGTACGGCTGCTGGACGTCCTGCTGGCCGGGGCGCCCGGAGCGGCGGCGGGCGCGGACCCGGACGGCGGCACCCCGGCCGACTCATGAGCCCACCCCCTCACCGGAGGCCGTCGGCGCACCGCCCGCCACGCCCGGGCTGCTCGTCCCTCCCGCGCCGCTGTGCGCCTCGCCGAGACCTTCCTCGGCGGCGGTGACCGGAGCCCGGACCGGTCCGGCCCTGGACCGCGCCCGCGCCGGACCGACCGGCAGCCGGCCCGGGAGTCCGCCGACCGGCACCAGGGCCACCACCTCGACGGCATCTTCCGAGCGGTCCACCGCGCAGGACACCACCACGGCACCCTGCGCCGCCGCGATCCCGACGGCCCGGGCGCAGCCGCCGTCCGGGTCGAGCAGCAGCCGGTCGGCGGCCGCGAGGGCCGCCAGGTCCGCGGCCGACTCGGCCCGGTGCCGGGCGGCCACCACCGCACCGACCGCGATCGTCGCCGCGAAGACCGCCGTGCCCAGCATCGCCAGGGCGAGCAACCAGACCGTCGCCGAGCCCGCGTCCGCCCCGTACCCGTGCCTGCCGGGCGCGGCCGCCCGAGCGGTCCGGACGCGCGCCAGCCGCTCCGCCGCCCACCGGCGGCCGGTCAGACGGGCCACGGACCTCCACCTCCCTCCGAAGACCTTTCCGCAGACCTTTCCGAAGACCTTCCTGCGACTCCTTCCGCAGTGCCGCCCAGCACGTCCTCCCGTGCGGCCACCGCCACCGCGCCGACCCGGACCGCGAGCAGCCCGGCGAGCCTGCCCGGAGCCGCGCACGGGGCGTCCACGTCGACCCGCACCGTGTCCGCCGCGACCGCCACCCGGACCCGCGCTCCCGGCGGGGCCGCCGCGCGGGCGAGTCCGGCGGCGTCCGCCTCCCCTCGGGCGGCGGCCCTGGCGCCGATCCGCGCCGCGTCCACGCAGGTGATCTGCGCGGCCGCCGCGAGCACGCCCCAGATCAGCATGGCCGCGAGCAGGACGAGTGCGGGCAGCACCACCGCCGTCTCCGCCGTGACGAAGCCCGCGTCCCCGCGCCGCACCCGCCACGGCCGCCGCCGGGCCCGTGGCGACCTGCCGGGCCCCGCCCCGGGGCTCCCGCCCGCCTCGCGAGGAGCGGGCTCGTCCGAAGCCCACGGGACGGTGCCTGGCAGACGGGCGCTACGCCGCACGGAGTGCCCGTTCGAGCATCTCGGTCAGCGCCCCGTTGATGGCCGCGCTGGTCACCACCTTGTACAGCCCGGCGGCGAGGGCGCACGCGCCCAGCGTTCCGACGGCGTATTCGGCCGTGGTCATCCCGGCGTCCGAACGGCCGCGGTGCCGAACCACCCTGCGCACTCGGCCGGCGGCCCCACGGCTCCTCCGCCGCCACGCTCCCGGCAGATGCTGGAACGGACGCCCGATGCCGGGCCTGATCGCGAAGACTGCAGTCATCAGATCTCTCCTGTCTGGATTCGTTTCCGGTCTCTCCCGTCGGCCCCGGCCCGATCGACCCGGACCAGGCCCGACACCCACTCACATCGCTTGGGCAAAACGGCTGGTGAGGCCGATCACCACCGGCACCACTCCGATCAGGACGAAGGCCGGGAGGAAGCAGAGCCCGAGCGGCGCGGTGGCGAGCACCGCGGCCCGGCGAACCCGGGCGTGGGCCGCGCGGGCGGCGGCGGTCCGCTGCTCCTGGGCCAGCGCGATCAGCGGATCGGCCGCGGGGGCTCCGCCGAGGCTCGTCCGGATCAGGCAACGCGCCAACGACGCCAACGAGGGGTGCTGTTCGCCCAACCTGGTCCAACACAGCTCCGGAGGTGCGCCCAGGGCCAGTTCGGTCCCGATCGCCACCAAGCTCGGCCCCAACGGCGCGCCCACGCTCCGGCCCACCGCCGCCACCGCTGCCGAGGGCAGCGCCGCCGACCCGAGGCAGGCCGCCAACAGCTCTGCCCCCAGCGGGAGTTGCCTGAGCAGCAGCGCCTCCTCCAGTGCCGCCCGGCGATCCGTCGGCGACCGGGCCCGGGCCGACCACCGGTGGACACCCACCGTCGCCAGCACCCCGGCCACCACCCCGAGGCCGCTTCCGAGCAGCACCGCCACCGACAACCCCGCGGCGACCGCCATTGCCACTCGCCGACAGGGCCCAACACCCGCTGCCCCCGGCCCCGTTCGTCTCCGTGCCTCCTCCCGTTCCCGTTCCCAGCCGAACGCCCTCCGCCCGGCCCTCCACCCGGTCCTGCGCCGGACCGCCCGGGCCGCAGCCACCACCACCACCACGACCACGACCACCACCACCGGAAGCCCGACCGGCACCCACCCGACGAGCCTCATCACCCCGCCCCCGCTCCGGCACCGAGCGCCCCGGCCCGGAGGAACGCGCGCCGCCCGCCCCGACCTCCCCCCGGGCCCGCCGCCCGAGGGCGGCTCGCTACGCCCCGGGGGGCCTCCAGCGCGCCCCGGGCCGCCGCCCGGACGATGCGGGCCGTCCAGAGCACCCCCAGCCCCTCCAGCACCGCTCCCGCCCCGAGGCAGCCGAGCCCGGCCGGGGTGTGCAGCAGGACCTCCACCGGGCGGGCCCCGAGCGCACCGCCCAGGAGGAGCCCCGCGCCCGGCAGGGCGGCCAGGACCGCGATCGTCGCCCGCGGTCCGGCCAGCTCCCCGGCGATCTCCTCCGCCAACGCCCGCTCGCCGCGCAGCGCCTCCGCGACCCGGTCCAACGCGGCGGCCAACCCCGACCCTCCGTCGGAGGCGACCCGCCAGCAGGCCCCGATCGCCGCCGCCCCGCTGCCGCCGGGCAGTTCGGCGAGCAGCTGGAGCGCGGCGGGAACGTCCCCGCCGTAGCGGCCCGCCGCCAACCGGGCCACCGGCTCCGCACCGAGCCTGCGCAGCCCGTCCGGGTCCGCGGCCAGCCGCGCGGTGACCAGGTGCAGCGCCTGCTCCGGCGTCGCGCCGCTGCGCAACTCCCCGGCCAGCGCGGCGCAGAGCTCCACCACGGCGGCGGCCCGCTGCCCGGCCTCCACCGCCAGGCGCCGTCGTAGCCGCCACCTCCGCAGCGGAAGGAAGGCCAGTACGCCCGCGAGCACCGGCACCGGCGAGGCAGTCACCTGCCCGAGGACCAAACCGGCCGGCAGCACCAGCAGTTCGGGCGCCAGCAGCCCGGGCAGTCGGCCTTTCGCCCAGTGCGCCGCCTCCGGGCCGGGCGCACGCACCGGGGGCCCGCTGCCCGCCAGCACCAGCCTGGAGCGCCGCCCACCGGGCAGCTGTTCCTGAACCGTCCGCCACGCCGCGACGGCCAGCAGGCACAGCACCGTCACCCAGCAGAGTGTGAGTTGATCACGCGTCATGTCAGCCACCTCCTCCCCGCCGTCCCGACCGGCCCGACGCCCCGAGCAGCACCAGGGCACCCGTGGCGCACGCGGCCAGGAACAGCACGAACCCGATCTCCACCAGCCGCAGCTCCCGTGCCGCCCGGCCCGCCGCTGCCATCGGCCCCGACGCCTGCGCCCGCACCGCCGCTGTCACCGCCGCTGTCACCGCCGCTGTCGCCACCACCGGCGCCGCCACGGACCTCACCGCCGCACTCATGACGCCCCCGCCCCGAGCCGCACCCCGCGTGCGGCCAGCAGCCCGACCAGCCGTTCCCAGCCCGCTCCGGGCACCAGCCCACCCGCTGCCGGGAACTCGACCGCCGGAGTGGTCACGGCCAGCCCGTCGCGGTCCCCGGCCAGCGTGTGGATCTCCGCCACCCGGCGCCGCCCCGAGCCCGGATCCCGGACCAGGTGCACCACCACGTCCAGCGCGGCCCGCAGTTGGCTGTGCAGGGCCGGCCGGTCGAGCCCGGCGAGCGAGCCCAGTGCCTCCAAGCGGACCGGCACGTCCGCCGCCGTGTTGGCGTGGACGGTGCCTGAACCGCCCTCGTGCCCGGTGTTGAGCGCGGCCAGCAGGTCCGACACCTCGGCCCCGCGCACCTCGCCGATCACCAGCCGGTCCGGCCGCATCCGCAGCGCCTGCCGGACGAGGTCCCGCAGGGTGAACTCGCCCAGCCCCTCCTGGTTCGGCGGCCGGCTCTGCAGACGGACCACGTGCGGGTGGGCCGGTCGCAACTCGGCGGAGTCCTCGGCGACCACGATCCTTTCGTCCGGCCCGACCAGGCCGAGCAAGGCCGCGAGCAAGGTCGTCTTGCCCGAGCCCGTCCCGCCGGAGACCAGCAGCGACAATCGGGCCCGCACGATGCCGGCCAACAGCTCGGCGCCCTCCGGCGGCAGCGCACCGCCCGCCACCAACTCGTCCAGCGTGAACGGCCGGGGCCGCCACACCCGCAGCGAGATGTGGGTGCAGCCGGCCGCGATCGGCGGCAGCACCGCGTGCAGCCTGGTGCCGTCCGGCAGCCGGGCGTCCACCCAGGGCCGGGCGTCGTCCAGGCGCCGCCCGGCCGCGGTGGCCAGCCGGTGGGCCAGCCGCCGTACCGCCTCTGCGTCGGCGAACCGGACCCCGGTGGCTCGGTGCAGGCCGCCGCCACGGTCGACCCACACCTCGTCCGGACCGTTCACCAGCACGTCCGTGACGTCGGGCGCCGCCAGCAGCCGCTCCAGCGGGCCCGCACCCACCAGTTCGGCGCGCAGCGAGCGCACGGTGTCCAGCACTTCGTCCCCGCCGAGCGGCGGCCGGGTGGCCCGCAGCACGGCCGCGACCGTGCCCGCCGTCGGGGCGGCCCCGGACTCGGCCAGCCGCAGCCGTACCGCGTCCACCAGCTCCGCCGCCCGCTCCTCGCGGGCCGTCCGGCCGTACGGGCAGGGCCCGTGCTCGGCCTGGGAGGGCCCTCCGGGCGGCGGCACGCTCCGCAGCGGCCGGTGCTCCCGCGCACCGTCGCCCAGGGCCGGGGCGCCGCCCCGCATTCCTGTCCTGCTCCTGCGCAGACGGACCATCAGTACGCACCTCCTCCGACCGCCGACACCGGCGGCAGCACCTCGTTCAGGAAGCTCGCGCAGAAGCGCGCGAGCGGGCCGCCGTCCCGCGTGCCGGGCGGGACGCCCTTCTCGACGTCCTCGGCCAGACCCGGCTCCGGTTCCAGCTCCCCCGCCAGCTCCAGCCGCAGCCCGCGGGCGATCCGGTGGGCCGGGAGCCCGCCGGCCCGCACCGGCCGCACCACGGCCCGGACGTCCCCGAGCCGCATCCGGGCCGCCGCCGCGACCCGGTCGGCGGCCGCCACCGCGCGCAGCTCGGCCGGGACGACCAGCAGCGCCAGGTCGGACTGCTCCAGCGCCTGCCCGGCGGCCGGGTCGAGATGGCGCGGCACGTCGACGACCACCAGCCCGCCGCGCCGCCGGGAGGCCGCCAGCACGCTGCGCATGGCGGCGGGCGGGACGGTCAGGGTGTCGCCGCGGTCCCAGGACAGGCAGGACAGCGCGGAGAGCCGTTTGAGGGCCGGCAGCGACCTGGCCAGCTCGGCCCCGCTGACCCGCCCGCGCGATCCGGCCAGGTCGGGCCAGCGCAGCCCGCGGGCCGTCTCGCCGCCGAGCAGGATGTCCAGACCCCCGCCCAGCGGATCGCCGTCGAGGAGCATGGTCCGCCGCCCCGTCCGCGCGGCCGTGACCGCGAGGGCGCAGGCCAGCGTCGAGGCCCCGGCGCCGCCCCGGCCGCCGAGCACGGCGACGGTGACCGCCGGGGAGCCGACGCCCTCGGCCGCGTCCGCGATCCGGTCCAGCAGCCAGGCTTCGGCGTCGGGCAGGAACAGCACGTGTTCGGCGCCGAGTTGGACGGCTCTGACCCACACCCCGGGGTCGTCGAGGTCCAGCCCGAGCAGCAGCACCCCGCCGCGCCTGCCCAGCCCGGCGCAGCGCTCCGCCTGGTCGTCGCCGACCAGGACCAGGGGGGCGGCCTCCCACAGCTCGCGCGGCGGCGGCGCGCCCCTGATCAGCCGGGGCTCGGTGCCCGCTGCCGCGCAGACCCGCAGCAGGTGCTCGGCCAGGTCGTCGTCCCCGGTGACGACGAGCGGCCCGGTGGCCGCGGGGCCTTCGGCGGTGACCTGGTCGGCGATCGGCGTCGACATGGTGTTCTCCCCTCTGCGCCGGCGGCCACCAGGGGCGGTCGCGGCGCGCGTCGGACGGTTCCGGCGGACGGCCGCCGAGCAGGCCTCTGGGAGAGGAAGGGGGTGAGGCCCTGCCCGGCGACCGCCGCCGACCATCACGGTGGGGGGAGATCCGGATTCCGTCATCCACGTTCCGATTGCCTGTGGATAACTCGGGGGTTGTGGATGAAAACGTTCACTCGGGCGGGGGGCTAATCGGCGAAGAATTGACGAAAGGGGGTCACCGAGATGAACCGGGCGTCCGCCGACCCCCCGTCGACCGCCTTCCCGGGGCCGGCTCACCGCCCCCCGCGCACCCCTCCGGGGCGGCCGTGCGGAGCCGATCGGAACCAGCCGTGCGCATCGTGCGAGTCATGAGCAAACGGCGACGCAGAGTGACGAAAGGTGGTGGACGGACCGAGCCGTCGACACCACCTGTACACCCCGAGGAAGCCCGCGCCGAAGCCTGCGCGAAGGGCCTTCAAGCCCTGAAAATGGCCCCGGACGTGCGACGACCCCCGCCGGGGGGGAGAGCGGGGGTCGTCTATCCACAGCCCGACTCGGGGGGGAGGAGCCGGACCGGGTTAGCACGGTCGCGAACGATCCGTGACTTCCATGGTGTACCCGAGCGGCCAGAAACACAAACCCGCACGCCCACGAGTACGCCGAATGGCGGGGTGTTTTGTGGCTCCCTCTATCCTCGGTTCCCGTGGACACCACCGCGAACGCCGACGACCACGCCGACGAGTCCCAGGGCGACCCCACCGGGCCCGAGGAGCCGAGCGCACCCGCCCGCCCCCGGCCGAACGGACTGCGGACGGCCGCCTTCTTCGACCTCGACAAGACCATCATCGCCAAGTCGAGCGCCCTCGCTTTCAGCCGGCCCTTCTACCAGGGCGGCCTGATCAACCGTCGGGCCGTGCTGCGCAGCGCGTACGCCCAGTTCGTCTTCCTGGTCGGCGGTGCGGACCACGACCAGATGGAGAAGATGCGCGAGTACCTCTCCGCGCTCACCCGGGGCTGGAACGTCCAGCAGGTCCGCGAGATCGTCGCCGAGACCCTGCACAACCTGATCGACCCGATCATCTACGACGAGGCCGCCTCGCTGATCGAACAGCACCACGCGGCCGGCCGGGACGTGGTGATCGTCAGCAGCTCGGGCTCCGAGGTGGTCGAGCCGATCGGCGAACTGCTGGGCGCGGACCACGTGATCGCCACCCGGCTCAAGGTCGAGGGCGGCTGCTACACCGGCGAGATCGAGTACTACGCCTACGCGGAGAACAAGGCCGCCGCGATCCGGGAGTTGGCCGGGACTGAGGGCTACGACCTGGCCGCGTCCTACGCCTACAGCGACTCCTCGACCGATCTGCCGCTACTGGAGGCGGTCGGCCACCCGTCGGCCGTCAACCCCGACCGCGCGCTGCGCAAGGAGGCGCAGGCCCGGGAGTGGCCGGTGCTGGTCTTCGACCGCCCGGTGCAACTGCGACGGCGGCTGCCGGAGTTCTCCGCGCCGAGCGGTTCGGTGCTGACCGCCGTGGCGGCCGGGACGGCCGCGGTGACCGCCGGAATCGTCTGGTACCTGGCCCGTCGGCGCCGCCCCACCGCCTGAAGCCCTCGCCGGGGCCCGCCGGCGCCCGCCGGAGCCCTCACAGGTGTCCTCGGGGAGGCCCTGAGGCCCGCGAACGCCAGCAAAACGGGCAGATCGACACAGACTTCCCTTTTCGGGTTCCCCTTTCGACCGAAACGCGATACAAAGGAAGCACGGCCCGCGAGACCCGGTCAGGACCCGAAGAGGTCAAACCGACAACGCAGTTCAGGCCCCACGGACCGCACGTACAGATATCCGAGCACCCACATGCAGCCGACCCGCTGTCGGGCCGCCGGACCAGACGAACGGGCAGGATCCCCGTCTGATCGGCACTTCCGGTGCATGCTTGGTCACCCGGTATCTGCACCAGCGGCGGCACCCAGCAGGATCAGGTGCCGCCGCATCTTCATGTCCGCAGCGCGCCGGGAGTCACCCCACCCCGGGGCCGCTCAGGCCATGCCGCGCTGCATCGCCTCGCAGACCGCCGTGCTCTCCCGCACGCCCAGCCGCAGCGCCCGCCCGCAATGGGCGATCCAGGCCGCCATGCCCTCGGGCGTGCCCGCCAGGTAGCCCGCGAGGGCGCGCCGGTAGGTGTCGGTGCCCAGCTCGGCCAGGCCGACCTCGGCAGGGCAGATCGACTTCGGGTCGAGGCCCTCGGCGATCAGCACGATCCGCTGGGCGGCCCGCGCGATCAGCCCGTTGTGGGCGCCGAACGGCCGCAGGGCGAGCAGCTCGCCGTGCACCACCGAGGCGACCACCAGGGCCGGCGTGCCCACGCCCTGCCCCTCCGCACGGGCCACCAGCAGCCGGGAGAGCTGGTCCAGCCGGGCCGCGACCTCCTCCGCGTCCGGCGCGGGCGGCAGTACCGGCAGCGGACCGACCGCGGCCTCGACCTCGACGCTCTCCACCGGCTGCAGCTCCAGCGGGAACAGCTCCTCGGCGCCCTCCCCCGCGCGGCGCGGCCGACCGGCCGCCGGGTCGGCGTCGCCGACCGCGAGCAGGTGCAGCCGGGCCAGCACCTGCAGCGGCGAGTGCCGCCAGATGCTGAGCAGCTGGCCGGCCTCGGCGGCGATCCGCAGCGCCGCGCCGACGGTACGGGCCTCGGCGTCCGCGCCGAAGTCGGTGCGGCGCCGGACCTCCTCCAGCGGCCAGTCCGCCCCGGCCACGGCCGCCGACGCGCGGGCGCCGCGCAGCGCGGACTCGGAGGTGACCTCGGTCGCGCGGCGACGCATCACCCGGTGGCCGTAGAGCCGGTCGACGGCCTTGCGCACCTCGGCCACGGCGTCGGGCACCCCGGGGAGCTGGGCCAACGGGGCGAGGGGATCTGTTCCAGTGCTCACCTACCCGAGAGTAATGAACGGGCGGCCCCTCCCGGAACAGCAACCCCGCATCACCCGTTAGAGGCAATCCTCACTTCCCTCCCCCGGCGGACCCCAAACCCCGGCTAGCATGGCCACTATCGGAGACGATAACGATTTCCAGTTAGAGCGCGCTCCCTCACGCGCGCCCCAGAGCACGCGGCCCGCCCCCAGGGCCCAGAGCGAGAGCCGGAGCCCCAGATGAAGATCGCCTTCGTCGGCAAGGGCGGCAGCGGGAAGACCACGCTGTCCGCACTGTTCATCCGCCACCTGGCCGCCATCGGCCGACCGGTGATCGCCGTCGACGCCGACATCAACCAGCACCTCGGCCCCGCCCTCGGCCTGACGGACGCCCAGGCGGCCGACCTGCCCTCGCTCGGCGCGCACCTGCCGGAGATCAAGGAGTACCTGCGGGGCAGCAACCCGCTGATCCGCTCCGCCGACGAGATGATCAAGACCACGCCGCCCGGGCGCGGTTCGCGCCTGCTGCGGATCGTCGAGGAGAACCCGGTCTACGCCGCCTGCGCCCGCCCGATCGCGCTCGACGAGGGCTCGGTCCGACTGCTGGCGACCGGCGCGTTCACCGAGGAGGACCTCGGGGTGGCCTGCTACCACTCCAAGGTCGGCGCGGTGGAACTGCTGCTCAACCACCTGCTGGACGGCCCGGACGAGTACCTGGTCACCGACATGACGGCCGGTTCGGACTCCTTCGCCTCCGGGCTGTTCACCCGCTTCGACCTGACCTTCCTGGTGGCCGAGCCGACCCGCAAGGGCGTCTCGGTCTACCGCCAGTACAAGGACTACGCCCGGGACTTCGGCGTGCAGCTGCGGGTGGTCGGCAACAAGGTGCAGGGCCCGGACGACCTGGCGTTCCTGCGCCGCGAGGTCGGCGACGACCTGCTCACCACCTTCGGCCAGTCGGACTGGGTGCGCCGGCTGGAGCAGGGCGCCGAGCCGCCGCTCAAGTCGCTGGAGCCGGCCAACCGGGCCGTCCTGGAGGAGCTGCAGGCCGAGGCCGAGACGGCGTACGGGCTGCGCGACGCGCGCCGCTACACCGAGCAGGCCGTGCTCTTCCACCGGCGCAACGCGGAGAGTTGGGCCAATGCCAAGGCCGGCACCGACCTCGCGACCCAGGTGGACGAGGGCTTCGTCCTGGGCGGCTTCCCGGACGGGCTCCCGGACGGCTTCGCGGCCGACGCCGCACCGGCCGCCCCGGCCGGAGCCACCGTCTGACACCACCGCGAACGGCACCGCCACCGACCGGACGGGCCGCGGCCTCCCCCTCACCCCGGGGGACGCCGCGGCCCGTTCGCCCGTTCCGGCCCCGCCCGTCGGCCGCCCGCCGGCAGGCCCTCCCGAACGCGCCCGAGCCGCCCACCAGCAGATTCCCGCCGGTTCGAACACCACCCAATGGGGTGAACCGGGGATTTTCCGCTTCCCTCCGAGAACGACGCTGTGCAAAGCTTTCATTACTCTCGGTTTACCGAGTCTTGATGGCCCGTCCCGACGGCCCTCGGCGAGACATCCCGCACCTCGCCCTGGCCCCTGGCGGGCTCAGATGGTCGACGCCGGCCGGTGACACCCGCATTCCCCGCCGTGCCCACGCCATCCCGCCACACCGTCGCGACCCACGACAGCCGATCCGCCCCGGAGCCCCACCCCGGACTCACCACCGGACCTGACTGCGTTCGTTCCCCCGGACAGACGGGAAGACCATGACCCTCGACATCTCCAGTGCCCCCATCGCCTCCGACACCACCGACCACGCCCCACCGACCCCCGGCCCCAGGGCCCGCTGGGCCCAGGACCTCTCCGCCTCCCTGGTGGTCTTCCTGATCGCCGTGCCGTTCTCGCTCGGCATCGCGCTCGCCACCGGCGCCCCGCTCACCGCCGGGCTGGCCGCCGCGGCCGTGGGCGGCATCGTGGTCGGGCTGTGCGGCGGCACCCCGCTCATGGTCAGCGGCCCCTCGGCCGCACTGACCGTGATCACCGCCGGGCTGATCGCCCAGTACGGCTGGCGGGCCACCTGTGCCATCACCCTCGCCGCCGGACTGCTCCAACTCCTGCTCGGCGCACGCCGGGTGGCCCGGACAGCACTCGCGGTCTCGCCCGCGATCGTGCACGGCATGCTGGCCGGGGTGGGGCTGACCATCGCCATCGCGCAGCTGCACGTCGTCCTCGGCGGCTCACCGCAGAGCTCCGCGGTCGCCAACCTCCTCGCGCTGCCGGGGCAGTTGGCCGGTCCGCACCCACCCGCGCTGCTGGCCGGCTCGGTGACCGTGGCCGTCCTGCTGGGCTGGCCCAGGCTCGGCCGACTCCCGGGCCGCGCGGGCGAGTTCGGCGCCCGCCTGGCCAAGGTGCCCGGCCCACTGGCGGCCGTGGCCGTCGCCACCGTGCTCGCCCTCACCCTGGACCTGCAGCTCGCCCACATCGAACTGCCCGCCTGGCAGCCGCTCGCGCTCGTGCCCGCGCTGCCGCACGGTTCGCTCGCCGGGGTGCTCGCCGCCGTCCTCACCGTCACCGCCGTCGCGAGCGTGGAGTCGCTGCTGTCCGCCGTCGCGGTGGACCGGATGTCCCAACGCACCGGTGACCTCGATCGCGAGCTGCGCGGGCAGGGCCTCGCCAACCTGGTCAGCGGGTTGGTCGGCGGACTGCCGATCGCCGGCGGCGCCGTCCGCAGCACGGCCAACGTCCGGGCCGGCGGGCAGACCCGGTGGGCCTCGGTGCTGCACGGCGTCTGGGTGCTCGCCGCCGCACTGGCGCTGACCGGCGGGCTGCGTCGGATCCCGCTGGCCGCCCTGGCCGCGCTGGTGCTGGTGGTCGGGCTGCAGATGGTGAGCTTCGCGCACATCCGCAACGTGCACCGGCACCGCGAGTTCCCGGTCTACCTGACCACCCTGCTCGCCGTGGTGGCCTTCGGCGTGCTGTGGGGCGTCGGCCTCGGCGCGGCCACCGCCGTCCTGCTCGCGCTGTACCGGCTGACCCGCGCCCACGTGGACGTCGCGACCGGCCCCGACGGCTCGGTGACCGTCCAGACCCACGGTCCGCTCACCTTCGCCGCCGTCCCCCGGCTCAGCCGGGCGCTGGCCGGGATCCCCGCGGGCGCCGAGGTCACCGTGGTGCACGACGGCTCCTTCCTGGACCACGCCGCCTACGAGACGCTGCACGACTGGCGGACGGGGCACCAGGCCATGGGCGGGCGGGTCGCGCTGGTGACGCGGCGCCAGGACGACGAGGTGCTCGACCCCGACGGCACCGTCCGCGCGGGCAGTTCACCCGGCCCGCACCGCTGCCGGGCCTGGACGCCCTGGGTCGGCCACCACTGCATCGAGCAGCAGGAGGACCCGCACGGCCGGCTGCTGGACGGCGTCCGGGTGTTCCAACAGCACACCGCTCCGCTGATCAGGCCCGAACTCGCCCGGCTGGCCCGGGAAGGACAGACGCCCTCCCAGCTCTTCCTGACCTGCGCGGACTCCCGGATGGTGACCAGCATGATCACCAACAGCGGGCCGGGTGACCTCTTCACCGTCCGGAACGTGGGCAACCTGGTGCCGGCCCCGTTCGAGCCCGGTGCGGCCGACGACTCGGTGGCCGCCGCCGTGCAGTACGCGGTCGAGGCGCTGGAGGTGCGCTCGATCACGGTCTGCGGACACTCCGGCTGCGGCGCGATGAAGGCCCTGCTGGACGGCGTGCACGAGCGCCCCGGGTCGCCCACCCCGCTGGCCCGCTGGCTGCGCAACGGCCGCGGCTCGCTGGACCGGCTCCGACGGGCCCCGGCCGAGTTCGCCGACCGGCCGGTGGTGGACCTCGCGGAGCAGCTCTGCATCACCAACGTGGTGCAGCAGCTGGACCAGCTGATGGCGAATCCGGCGGTGGAGCGCCGGGTCGAGGAGGGCAGCCTGCGCCTGGTCGGGATGTACTTCGACTTCGCCACCGCCCAGGCCTACGTCCTGGACCGCGCTGCCGGGACGTTCAGCCCGGTCGAGGCCCGCGGCGAAGCCCACCCCGAAGCCCGTACCGGCTCCGCGCTCGACACTCCGCTCGACCCCCCGCTCGGCGCACCGTTCGACGCCCCGCTCGGCGCGCCACTTGACGGGGACTCGGCCGAACGGGTGAGAAAGGACGGCCGGGTTCCGGCCGACGGCAGCGAGGAGGGCCCTCAGCTGGCCGCCTAGAGCCGGGTCCGTGTCTCCGCCGGGCGGGCCGGGACACGGGCCCATCGGCCGCCGCGCGGCCAGCCGCCTCCGGGTGGCGGGCCGCGCGGTCGGTCGTTCGCCGACCGACCGACCGCGCCGGCCCACGCGACGACCGATCGGCGGTCGATCGTTCGATGTTCGGTCAAAGGTCTACACCAATTCCAAGGAGCCTCTTGTCAACTGGCCCGTTCGCCTGGTGAGCTGTGCGCTGGGACACACGGGACAATCCCCACGCACGGGATCGCCCCAGATCATGACTCGATGAGGAGTGCGCGTTGAGCAACGAGAGCCTGGCCAACCTGCTCAAGGAGGAGCGGCGTTTCGCCCCGCCGGCAGAGCTGGCCGCAGCGGCCAACGTCACCGCGGAC
>NZ_JBHVUS010000014.1:171119-186925 GCF_042884005.1 Kitasatospora sp. NPDC058162 | reverse complement strand
GGCCTGGCCCCCGGCGACCGGAAGCGGGCCAATGGTCGGGTCCGGGGGCGGCCCCCCGCCCGCCCGTACCCGGTACGGGCGGGCGGGCGGCGGTGAACGGGCCGGTGGGGTGCTTCAGGGCTTCTCGCGGGTGGTGGCGCGGCGCACCGCCCAGGGCAGGGCGAACCACAGGGTGGCGAAGATCAGCGCGATGACGGCGGTGATGGCCACGGCCGGCGCCGGGCCGAGGACGACGTCCAGCACCAGCAGGACGGCGCCGGTCAGGGCGCTGGCGAGCAGCAGCAGGCCGTACTGGGCGATGCGGGCGGAGACGTCGACGATGCGGGCCTTGCCGGGGTGGCGGTAGAGGCCGCGGTGCAGGGCGACGGGGGTGGCCAGGACGGCGGCGGCGACGACGGTCAGCAGCAGGGTGGTGACGTAGACGTCCTGCTGGGCGTCGGAGAGTTCGGAGAAGCGCGGGGTGAAGGCGACACCGAGCAGGAAGGCGAAGACGATCTGGACGCCGGTCTGCAGCACCCGCAGTTCCTGGAGCAGCTCCACCAGGCGGCGGTCGGCCCGCACGGCCGGGTTCTCCCAGCCAGGCGGCGGGGGTGAGGGTGCGTCGGGGCGGCCGGAGTCGGGGTCGGGGCCGGGCGGGGGAGGGGTGCTCATAGGTCAGATTGTGCCGGGCCGACGGCCGTGGGACCGGGCCCCGGCGCCGCGGGGCCGTCCAGGCGCCGGTGCCAGGCGGTGAGCAGGGCCTGGAGGGCGGCGGCCTCGTCGGGGGCGAGGTGGGCGAGCAGGCGGTGCTCGTTGCGCAGGTGGGCGGTGAACGCCTCGTCGATCAGGCGCAGCCCGGCGTCGGTGAGGGCGACGACGCGCCCGCGCCGGTCGTCCTCGGCCGGGCGGCGGGTGACCAGGCCGGAGCGTTCCAGGCGGTCGATCCGCTTGGTCATCGCGCCGGTGGTGACCATGGTGTGGGCCGCGAGCTCCCCTGGGGCGCGCTCGTACGGGGCGCCGGCCCGGCGCAGGGCGGCGAGCACGTCGAACTCGCCCTCGCTCAGGCCGTAGCGCTGGTAGACGAGGGTGAGCTCGGCGGTCAGGCGGTCGGCGAGGCGGTGCAGGCGCCCGATCACGGCCAGCGGGGAGACGTCGAGGTCGGGGCGTTCGCGGCGCCACTGGGCCTGGATCAGCGCGACGTGGTCCGGGTGGGCGCCGGCCCGGTCCTGCTGCTGGTGGTGCTCCATGGGGACATCCTACCCCTGGTAGCTTCCCGGGAAGCTATATTGTCTTCCATGGAAGCCAATACCCGGTGGGTGCTGCTGACCGCCCTCGCCCCACTCGCCTGGGGCGCCAACTACTGGGTCACCCACGCCTACCTGCCCGCCGACCGCCCCCTGTGGGGCGCCGCCCTGCGCGCCCTGCCCGCCGGACTCCTGCTGCTCGCCCTCGCCCGCCGCCGCCCCCACGGCCCCTGGTGGTGGCGCAGCGCCCTGCTCGGACTGCTCAACACCGCCGTCTTCTTCGTCCTGCTCTACCTCGCCTCCCAACTGCTGCCCACCAGCACCGCCGCCACCGTCATGGCCGCCTCCCCGCTGGCCATGCTGCTCACCGCCTGGGCACTGGCCGGCCAGCACCCGCACCGCGCCCACCTGGCCGGAGCGCTGGTCGGCCTGGGCGGGGTCGCGCTCACCGTGCTCGGCGCCACCGGCGCACCGAACCCGGCCGGGCTGGCCGCCTCGGCGGGCGCGATGCTGGTCTCCTCCGTCGGCTACGTGCTCGCCGCCCGCTGGCGCGAGGGCGCCGACCCGCTGGCCGCCACCGCCTGGCAGCTGACCGCCGGCGGCCTGCTGCTGCTCCCGCTGGCCGCCGGCGTCGAGGGCGCGCCGCCGCCCCTTCAGGGCCGCACCCTGCTCGGCTTCGGCTACGCCGCCCTGGTGGCCACCGCGCTCGCCTTCGCCTGCTGGTTCGCGGGCCTGCGGCACCTGCCGGCCGGCACGGTCGGCCTGCTCGGGCTGCTCAACCCGCTGGCCGGGGTGCTGCTGGGCACCGCGCTGGACGGCGACGAACTCGGGGTGCGGCAGGGGGCGGGGCTGGTGCTGGTGGCCGCCGGGATCCTGCTGGGGCGCCCCCGCGCCCGCCCCGCGGCCCCCGCCGGGGCTCCCGCCGGGGCTCCCGCGGCACCGGCGGCACCGGAGCGGGACGGCTTGCCGCGGCGGTGCGGCACATGATCGGATGACGGGCAGCATCGCGTGCCGGTGGCGGACCGCGCCAGGCATGGAGGTGCGCAACCGAAGGGACCGCCCACCCGTGGCCTCCCCGAACGACACCGGCCGAAGTGCCGCCCTCAGCCTCCAACTCTCCCAGGCCCACGGCGAATTGCGCCACCGCCTCGCCAACCTCCGCGCCGGACTCGGCCGGCGCACCCTTCCCGAGGACTCCCTGGGCGCCCACTGCCTGGCCTTCTGCACCGCCCTGACCAACCACCACCGGGGCGAGGACGAAGGCCTGTTCACCGCCCTGGTGCGGGAACGACCCGACCTCGCCCCCACCGTCGCCAAACTCGTCGAGGACCACGGGTTCATCGCCCGCATCCTCACCCGGGTCCGCGCCCTCGCCGAACAGGCCGTACACGCCGAACAGGCCGCCCTCGCTGCGGACGGGCCCGGCGCGGACCTGGAGGCCATCGGACGCGAACTCGACGGCCTGGCCGCCATCATGGAGTCCCACTTCGCCTACGAGGAACGCGCCATCGGCGCCGCCCTGGACGCCGGGGTAGGCGGCCGGGAGAGCTGGTCGCAACCGGTCCTGCGCTTCCGCACGCCGTAAAACCCCTCGCAGACCCGAACCCGTCCTCCCTAGACTCGCCCCGCAGCCGCGCCCCGAGCGCGCGGCGCGAACCGTGACGACAGCAAACGGAGAGGGGGCAGGGCGGCCATGCCGAAGCACAGCGCCGCCGCCCCCTCTCCCGCCTCGCGGTACGAGGTGATCCTGGTGTCCCCGCCCTTCCGGTGCCCGCTGCGCGGCCGGCACCGGAACAGTGCCGCCGCCATCTGAACCGGCCCGCACGGACCCGGTGAAGTCCAAGGCCCGTCAATTGACGGAACGTCAGCATTCAGCAGCGGCACTGTGCCAATCGCGCGCCCACCCGTAGAACCGCCTCGAAAGGCAACCGGGCCATGCGCACCGACACCACCACCGTCACCAGCACCACCGCCGCCGCCGCGATCGCCGCCGTCCGCAACCTCGGCATCCTCGCCCACGTCGACGCCGGCAAGACCACCGTCACCGAACGGATCCTCTACCTCACCGGCACCACCCACAAGCGCGGCGAAGTCCACAACGGCACCACCGTCACCGACTTCGACCCCCAGGAACGCGACCGCGGTATCACCATCTTCGCCGCCGCCGTCAGCTGCGCCTGGGCCGGACACCGGATCAACCTCATCGACACCCCCGGCCACGTCGACTTCGCCGACGAGGTCGAACGCTCCTTGCGCGTCCTGGACGGCGCCGTCGCCGTGTTCGACGCCGTCGCCGGCGTCGAGCCGCAGAGCGAATCGGTGTGGCGCCAGGCCGAACGCCACGGCGTGCCCCGGATCGCCTTCGTCAACAAGCTCGACCGCGCCGGAGCCGACCTCGACACCGCCGTCGCCTCCATCCGCGAGCGCCTGCACCCCCACCCGCTCGCCGTCCAACTGCCCATCGGCACCGAGGACGCCTTCACCGGCGTCGTCGACCTCGTCCGCCTGCGCGCCCTCACCTGGGACGACGACGGAACCCCGGCCGAAGGCCCCGTCCCCGACCACCTCGCGGCCGAGACCGCCGCCCGCCGCCGCACCCTGGAGGAAGCCGTCGCCGAACTGAACCCCCAGGCCCTGGAGGAGTTCTGCACCCACAACACCCTGACCCCCGACACCCTCACCACCGCCCTGCGCGAACTCACCCGCACCGGCGAGGCCGTCGTCGTCCTGGCCGGATCCGCCTACCGCAACCGCGGCATCGAACCCCTCCTGGACGCCGCCGTCGCCTACCTCCCCTCACCCCTGGACACTCCGCCCGTGACCGCCGCCGACCACACCCAGCAGCGCCACCCCGACCCCCGACAGCCCCTCACCGCCCTGGCGTTCAAGGTGACCGCCGCCCCCACCGGCCGCCTCACCTACCTGCGCCTGTACGCCGGCACCCTGCGCAAGGGCGACACCCTGCTCGACGCCGCCACCGGCCGCACCGAGCGCATCTCCCGCATCCTGCGCGTCCAGGCCGACCGCCACACCGAGACCGACCACGCCCTGGCCGGCGACATCGTCGCCGTCATCGGCCCCAAGAACGCCCGCGTCGGCGCCACCCTGTGCGACCCCGACCACCCGATCCTCCTGGAGGCACCCGTGAGCGCCGAACCCGTCGTCACCGTCGCCGTCGAGGCCCGCCGCGCCGCCGACACCGACAAGCTCACCGCCGCCCTCGCCCGCCTCGCCGACGAGGACCCCTCGCTGCGCCTGGCCACCGACCCCGAGACCGGCCAGCGCACCCTGTCCGGCCTGGGCGAACTGCACCTGGAGGTCGCCGTGGAGAAGGTACGCCGCGACGCCGGCGTCGAAGCCGTCGTCGGCCGCCCCCGGGTCGCGCTGCGCGAGGCCCTGGTCGAAGGCGTCACCGGCTTCACCCACCGGCACGCCAAACAGGACGGCGGCTCCGGCCAGTTCGCCCACATCGTCCTCGACCTGGCACCAACCGACGACGCCTTCGCGTTCACCTCCACCGTCACCGGCGGACGCGTCCCGCGCGAGTACGTCCAGGCCGTGGAGGCCGGCTGCCGCGACGCCCTCGCCGAGGGCCCGCTCGGCGGCCACCCGGTCACCGGCGTCGCCGTCACCCTCACCGACGGCCTCACCCACCCCAAGGACTCCTCCGAACTCGCCTTCCGCACCGCCGCCCGCCTGGGCCTGCGCGAGGCGCTGCGCGCATCCCGGCTGCACCTGCTGGAACCGCTCGCGGAGGTGACCGTCACCGTGCCCGAGGACGCGCTCGGCACCGTACTGGGAGACCTCGCCGTCCGCCGCGCCACCGTCCAGGGCACCCACCCGGGCCCGGCCGGCACCGCCCAGGTGAGCGCGCTGGTGCCGCTGGCCGAACTCTTCGGCTACGCGGGCCGCCTGCGCAGCCGCACCCAGGGCCGCGGCACCTTCACCACCCGCCCGGCCGGCTACGCCCCCGCCCCGGCATCCGGCGTGACGGCCCGCTGAGGCGCGGCCCGGCCCTCCCCCGTACGCGCGGGCAGGGCCGGGCCCCGGCCCTGCCCGCGAAACCGCCGGCCCGCCCCCGCGGCACGGTGATAGACACCCCCACGTGCACACCAACCCCGCCGTCCCCGACCTGCTGCGCCTGATCGACGACCGCTCCGCCGCCTTCCGCGCCGCGATCGCCGCCGCACCCGGCCCCGACGCCACCGTGCCCGGCTGCCCCGAGTGGACGCTGTTCGACCTGGCGCAGCACCCGGGCGGCGGGGACCGCTTCTGGGCCGCCATCGCCGCCGCCGGCCCCGCCGACGCGCCCCCCGCCGAGGCCGTCGCCGCCCGCGCCGCCCTCGCCGTGCCCCGCGAGCGCGACGCCCTGACGGCCTGGCCGGCCGCCTCCACGCAGCAACTCCTGGACGCCCTGCGGGAATCCGGCGCCGGGGCCGGCTGCTGGACGTGGTGGCCCGGCTCGCAGTCACCGCAGAACGCCGGCGCCGTCGCCCGCCACCGGGTCCAGGAGAGCGCGGTGCACACCTACGACGCCCAACTCACCACGGGCAACGCCGAGTCGATACCGCAGGAGGCCGCCCTCGACGGCGCCGAGGAGTTCCTGCTCACCTGCTGCGCCACCGCCACCCCCTGGCCGCACGCTCCGGCGGTCGTCGACTGCCACGCCACCGAGGGCCGCTCCTGGCGCCTGCACCTGGGCCCGGACGGCGCCCGCGCCGAGCGCCTGACCGTCCCCGCCGCCACCCCCGCGGACGCCTCCGCCCGCGCCGGCGCCGCCGAGCTGGTCCTCTTCTACTACGGCCGCCTCCCGCTGGAGACCTTCCCCGTCGAGGGCGACCGCGAGGTCCTCCAGCAGCTCATCGACTGGGACCCGGCGGCCTGACCCGCCCTTGTCGGCACGGCGCCGGGCGCCGTGCCGGGCACCGTCCGCGGGCGGTGAACTCCCGCCGCCGCCCGACCACGTTCCCGACGTCCCCGACTTCCCCGACAGGCCCAGGAGGCCGCCCATGACCGAGATCCTCGACAACCCGGACCTGCTGTCCCGGGCGTACCTCGACCTCGCGACCATCGAGATGGGCGGCGTCGCCCTGGGAGCACCGGTCTCCGACGTCCCGCGCCGGCGTGTCCTCCACGCCGACCTGCCCGCCGTCGCCCGCTACCGCGACGGCACCGGCACCGACGCCGAGTACGACGACGCCGCCGCCGACCGGCGGCTGACCCTCGGCGAGGTCCTCGACCGCGCCGCCGCCTCGGACGGATTCCTGTACTGCGCCGACGGGCTCACGTACAAGGTCCGGGCGGGCACGGTCGCCGGCTTCGCGCTCCACGGCCCGCAGCTGGCCCACTTCGCCCACCTGACCTCCTACGAGGAGTTCCTGGCCGCCTTCGGCACCCCGGACCGGGTGCGCGAGGACGACGCGTACGGCGACCAGCTGACCCGCACCACCTACTACTGGCGCGCCCGCAAGTGCGTCGTCTGGGACGCTGGGGAACACCGGATCAGCCTGATCAACCTGGGCGACTTCGAGGGCAACTCGGGCCCCTGAACGCCCCGTTCGGGGCCGAGCACGGCTTCCTGTGCGAGGACCGCCCCGACAGCCATGACGCGCAGGCTTCCGAGGGCGCCTGGAAGCAGATGCTCGACGCCCTGGCCCGACTGCCCCACGGAAGCTGACCGGGCCCCGGCCTGCCGGGGCGGTAGCGGGGCCGGGTGTGCCGGGTCAGAGCGCCCCGGCCTCCGCCGCCGCCCACGCCGACGGGTGCAGCGGGCGCCAGCCCAGGTCCCGGCGGGCGGCCGCGGTCGACACCTGGCCCTCCCACGGGTCGAACTCCGCCGCCTCGTCCGAACTTCCCGGGTGGGTACGGCCGTTGAGGGCGTGCAGGTCCCAGGCCGTCAGCGGGGCGTCGTCCGACACGTTGTAGGTGCGGCCCTCGATGCCCGGGGTCACCACCGCCCGCCACAGCGCCTGCGCCACGTCCGCGTGGTGCACCACGGCCAGCCGCTGGTGGGCCGGCCAGGACGCGGCCCAGTGCAGCGACTGCGCCAGGTGCGGGTCGCCCTCGCCGTACACGAACGCCAACCTGGCTACCACCAGCGGCAGTTCGCCGTCCAGCTCGCGCAGCCCCGCCTCGGCCTGCGCCTTGGACTGCGCGTACACACCCCACGCCGGGTGCGGGGCCAGCCGGTCCTCCTCCACGGCCGGGCGGCCCAGCCCCCGCCCGTACACCAGGTTGGTGCTGGTGTGCACGAACCGGGCCACCCCCGCCTTCGCGGCCTCCCGGCCCAGCGCGACGGCCGCGTCCCGGTTCACCGCCCACGCCTGCTCGTCCGGCACCCCGCGCAGCGCCGCCGCCACGTTCAGCACCACATCGGCGCCCTCCAACGCCCGCGCCCGGTCCGCCGGTTCGCACAGGTCGCCGACCACCGTCTCCACCCCGTCCAGCCCCAGCGCCCGCGCCTTGGCCGCGTCCCGCACCAGCACCCGCACCGAGCCGCCCTCGGCCCCGGCCCACCGCGCCAGGCGCGGCACCAGCCGCTGCCCCACCGAACCGGTCGCACCCGTCACCAGGATCTTCGCCATCGTGTTTTCCCCTTCAGGGAGTTGCTCTCTCCGACGACCACCACTCTGCCCGCCCCGCTCCGGCGCCGACAGAGACCCGCTGATCCAGGGACTCCCGATCCCTGGCTGAGGCCGCCGGCCCGCCTCGCCGCTGCGCGCCGCGCGTGCCGGGGGGCGGAGGTGGGGCACCTCCTGGGGGTGGGTTGGGGGTGTGCCGGTGCGGCGGTGGGCCCTGGGCCCGTCACTCCTCGCCGTCGCCGCTGCGCGCTGCGCGGCGTGCCAGGTGGACGGCGAGTGCCGTCAGGAGCGCCGCCCCGGAGGCGTACACCGGCAGCCAGAGCGTCGTCGTGGCGGCCAGGCAGTCGTTGACGGCGTGCCGGCTCTGGTCGCTCTGCGCGGACGCCAGCGCGGCGGCGCCCTGGTCGGCGAGGCCGCCGAGGGCGGCCCGCGCCTGCAGCACCGCGTAGTCGCCCAGGCGCGCGCACTGGGCGCGGGTGCCCGGCATCGGCAGCAGCCAGGACCAGCGCTGCATCGCCGGGGCCAGGACGAGGGCCGAGCACAGGCCGACGACCAGCGAGTAGGCCGCCAGGCCCCGCAGGTGGCCGAAGCCCGCGCCGGGCGTGCGGGCCGGCGGGGCGGCGAAGGAGAAGACCACGGCCAGCAGCGTCATGCCGAGGTAGGTGGAGAACCACTGCCACGAGCCCGAGGCGAGGGCTGCCGCCAGCACCCCGGCCAGCGCGGTGCCGAGCACCCCGGCCTGCGCGCCGCCCGCCCGGGCCGGGGCGCTGGGGAGGCTGCGCTCGTCCATGGTCCCTCCTGCGTGCGTCCGGGCCCACCAGTGTCCGGCCCCGGCCCCGCGCGCACTCCGACGCCATGCCGCCCGCCCCGCCGCCTCGCCCGATTGGCGGCCCGGGCGGCCCGTGCCGGCCGGGCCGGGCGGGCCGGGCCGTGCCGGCCGTGCCGCCCGGGCAGGGTGACCGCGTAGCGCCGGGGTCTGTCCATCGGTCACCTCGCCTCATCCGGTGGGCGGTTCGATGCCTGCCGGGGCGGCGCGGAGCGCTCCCGCTGTCTCAGGCGACGGCGGCCAGGTCCGCGCGGCCGAACAGCAGGGCGTAGCCGCGGGGCAGGTGGGCGAGGAGGCGGTCGGTGAGGGTGTCGTCGGTGAGGGTGGTGAGGGCGGCCAGGACGGAGGAGGCGTCCCAGCGGGCGGCGGTGAGGCTGGTGCCCAGGGTGTGGGCGAGGCCTTCGACGAAGGCGGGGGCCGTGACGGGACGGGGCAGGGGGATCTGGGCGGCGAGGACGGCGCGGGCCCGTTCGGGCAGGGCTGCGGCGAGGTCGCAGCGTTCCTCGCCGGTGAGCTGGGAGCCGAGGAGGGCCAGGACGGCGTCGAGGACTCGTTCGGCTTCCTCGTCGGTGGGGTAGCGGCCGAGGTTGCGGACCTGCTGGAGGAGGTGGCGGTAGCGGGTCATGACCGTGGAGCCTTCCAGGGGCCGGCCGCCGGCGGGCCGGCGGCGGGTGAGGGGTGGTCAGGGTCAGGGCCGTGTCCTTGCGGCCGGCCGGCCGAACAGCAGGTCGTAGCCGGGCGGCAGCTGGAGCAGGACGTGCCCGGTGAGGTCGTCGCCGGCGGCGTCGGCCACCGTGGACAGGACGGCGCCGATGTCCCAGACGGCCGTGGCCTCGGTGGCGCCCTCGATCCAGGCCGCGGTCGCGCGCACGAACCGCTCGGCACTGAGGGGCTCGGCGGCCTGCAGCGGGTTGAGCAGGATCAGGGCCATGCTCTCGGGCAGGCGGGCGGCCAGTTCCGCCCGCACGTCGCCGACCAGGTGGGCGCCGAGCAGGGCCAGGACGACCCGGGCGGCCCGCTCGGCCTCCTGCGGGCTGTCGTACTCACCGCGTTCCCGGACCTCCTCCAGGAACGCCTCCCATCGAAGCGTCATCGCGGTTCTCCCTCCGTTCCGAGGCCCGGCGCGCGTCCCGAGGCCCGGCGCGCCCGGGCGACCTCAAAGCCCGGCGGCCAGACGCCGGTGCAGACCGGCCAGCTCGAGCAGCCGCACCACGCAGCGACCGGCCCCGCGCAGGACCAGGCGGGCACCGCACCGGTCGGCCTGGTTACGGGCCCGGACCAGGGCGCCCAGGCCCGCGCAGTCCATGAACGTCACGTCTGACAGGTCCAGCACCACCTCCCGGTGTGATTCGAGCGCGGTGGCCAGAGCGCGGTGCAGTGAGGGTGCGGTGTCGAGGTCGATCTCGCCGTGGGCTCGCACGATGAAGGGCTGGTTGCTGCGGCCGTTCATGGCGTTTGTGCGTCGCTGCGGATTGGGCCTGCCCGGGCGAGGCCGGCCCGGCGGTCAGGGGGTGTTCCGGCCGCCCCTGTCGATCGAGGGGGGAGATCGGGGGCGGCCGGAACGGCATCGGGGGCCGGTCAGGCCTGGATCTGCTTGCGGCTTCCGCTGTGGCTGATCTCGATCTTGCGGGGCTTGGCCTGCTCGGCGACCGGGATCTTCAGGGTCAGCACGCCGGCGTCGTAGTCGGCGGTGATCCCGGCGGGGTCGAGGGTGTCGGAGAGCATGACCTGGCGGGAGAACACGCCGAGGGGGCGCTCCGACAGCTCCCACTTGATGCCCTCGCCTTCCCGGCGCGGGCGGCGTTCGGCCTTGACGGTCACCATGTTCCGCTCGACGTCGATGTCGATCGCCTCCGGGTCGACCCCCGGCAGGTCGAAGCAGATCACGTACTCGTCGCCGGCCCGGTAGGCGTCCAACGGCATCGGCGTCGGACGCGACCAGGTGCCGGTCGTGTTGAGGAACTGCTGGGTCAGCCGGTCCAGCTCGCGGAACGGGTCAGTGCGCAGCAGCATTGCGAAACACCTCCATGGATCGAATGGGTGCCAGTGCGCTTCACCTGACTCCTTTCTAGCGCGTCATCCATCCGATGACAAGTTGCCGTGTCGCCTATAGAGTGACTGCATGAGCGAGAAGTCACGCAGAGCTGCCCCCGACGCCTCCCCCTTTGCCGGGCCCGCCTCGTTCCTGGCGGCCGCGGCGGCGCTGGCCGCCATCGACGACGCCGTCCGCACCGCCCAGAACCCCGCGTCCCAGTCCCCGACCGTCCCTGACGAGCACAGTGGCCCCGAGCAGGCCCTGGCCGCACTCGTCCTGCTGCGCGAACTGCGCGGCCAACTCGCCGGCTGGGAGGCCGGCCTGGTGGAGAGCGCCCGGGAGGCCGGCGCCACCTGGGCCGACCTCGCCCACCCGATGGGCGTCGCCAGCCGCCAGGCCGCCGAGAACCGCTACCTGCGCCTCAAGCCCGCCGCCGGCGACGCTTCGCGGTCCGGTACCGGCGCCGAACGGGTCAAGGCCGTCCGCGACCGGCGGGCCGCCGACCGATCGGTCACCCTCTGGGCCCGCGACCACGCCGCCGAGCTGAGGGTCCTCGCCGCCCAGGTCAGCACGGCCGCACTCGCTCCCGGCGCCCGTCCTGCCCAGGCCGCCGTGACCGCCGCCCTCGGCGCCGCCGACCCCACCGACCTCATAGAGCCCCTCGCCGCCGTCCGCCCCCACCTCGGCACCGGCCAGGGCGACCTCGCCACCCGCCTCGACGCCCTCACCCACCACACCACCCGGCTCCGCGATGACAGTGACCGACGCCGCGCCTGACCTTGTCGCCGCCGCCGAAAGGCGCTGGCAGGACCTCCTGGACCGGATCCACGACCTCGAAGCGCGAGTGGCCGCCACCATGAGCACCGTCAACGCCGCCCTCGACCACCACCTCGCCCGGCTCGACGCCCTGCGCCACCACCTCGCCCATCCCGACTGGCCACTGCCCGCCCCCGATCCGGACAGTCCCCCGGCCACGCCGACGGACAACCGGCCGGCCTGACCGGGCCGGGAGCCGCCGCAACCTCCCCGGCCGTCGGAACCGGCTCCCGCATCCCGCCGGCACGCCCCGGGGGCCGGCCGGGGGACTGTCGGGGGATTCCGGTCCCCCGGTCAGCACGGGTGGTCTCCGGCGACGTACCGGCTCCAGGGGCCCCGATGTCCGTCGCGGCCTGCTCGGTGGTGAAGTCGGTGCAGCCCTGCGGTCGTTCGATCGGTCCTGAGGACGGGCTCCGGGCAATCCCCTGGCATCGGGGAACGGCAGCACCCGGCGCGACCTCACCGGTGCGCGGTGCCCGGCCGACCGGTCCCGTCGCCGCGTGCGGCCCTACCGCACCGCCGGTTCGAGCAGCGACAGCGTGCGCCGCCGCGCATCGAGCCCGGCGCGGATGCCGACCGGCATCGGCAGGTTGGGGCCGGCGTGCCCGAAGTCGACGTTGCCCAGGACCGGGATGTCCCGCTCGCCCAGGACGTCGAGGACGATCTCGCGCAGGGTGGGGCAGGCGCCGGGCTCCAGTCCGCCGATCTCGCGCGGAACGCCCACGACCATGCCGGCGATCCGGTCGAGGATGCCGCTGTGCCGCATCACCTGGAGGTAGCTCCACACGTACGACGCGTGGCCGCCCATCTCCTCCCAGAACAGCACCGCGCCGTCGAAGCGTTCGAGCGGCAGCGCGAAGGGCGTCGCCTGCGCCAGCACGATGCGGTTGATCACCCCGCCGATCAGCGGGCCCTCCGCGCGGCCGGGACGCCAGCACTCCCAGGACGGGCCCGCGGGCAGCGCGCCGATCGCCCCGGTGCCGGTCAGCAGCCGGGAGTAGAGCCCCTCCAGTTCCGCCCGGCGCGCGGCGGGCGCGCACTGCCAGGCCCCGCCGAAGCCGGGGACGGCCATGTCGGCGTGGAACCCGACCAGGCCCGTGCGCGCGTGGAGCACCAGGTGCAGCAGCGAGATGTCGCTGTAGCCGAGGATCGGCTTGGGGTCGGCCCGGACCGCCTCGACGTCGATCAGGTCGAGGTAGCCGAGGGCCGTCTGGCCGCCGTCGCTCGCGACGATCGCGCGCACCTCGGGATCACGCAGCAGGGCGTTCAGCTCCCCGGCGATCTCGGCCGGCGTGGCCGCGCTCCACCAGTGCCGGCGTCCGGCTTCGAGCAGCGGTGCCCGGCGCACCCGGAATCCCATCCGCTCGAACGCGGCCACCGTCCGCTCGACGTTGGGCTCGTAGGCGTCCGGCAGCGGGCCGGACAGCGAGGCGATGACGACGAGGTCCCCGGCCCCCAGGGCGCGCGGTCGGAGCAGTCGAGGCAGTGCGGAACCGGTCACCGCCGCAGTATCGCGACCCCCCGCACCACCGCGCGACGCATTTACCCGGCCGACCGGCTGTCGCCCGGCTACGCCGCGCGCAGCAGCAGGCGGCCGTGGTGGAAGCGCTCGCCCTCGCCGGGTTCGCGCAGCATCCGGGCGCTCTCGGCGAGCCCGGCCTCGCGGGCCAGGGCGGCGAGGGTGTCGATCGGCCAGCGGTAGGCGGTGGTGACCTTGTGGTCGAAGGGCGTCACCGGGGCGCCCTCGGACTCGAAGAAGCCCAGCAGCGCGTACCCGCCCGGGGCCAGCACCCGGCGGAACTCCGCCAGGTAGGCGGGCAGTTGCTCCGGCGGGGTGTGGATCAGGGAGTACCAGGACACCACCCCGCCCAGCGTGCCGTCGCCCGCCTCCAGCGCGCCCATCGAGCCGACCTCGAAGCGCAGCCGCGGGTGGCTGCGGCGGGCGATGCCGACGAGCGCGGGGGAGAGGTCGACGCCGAAGGCGTCCAGGCCCCACTGCGTCAGCGCCGCCGTCAGGTAGCCCGGGCCGCAGCCCAGGTCCGCCACCGTGGCGGGGCCGGCCCCGCGCACCAGGTCGGCGAAGGCGCGGACGAAGCCGCGGTCCAGCGGCAGGCGGGCCAGGCCGTCCTTGACGTGGTCGGCGTAACGCTCGGCCAGGGCGTCGTAGGCACCGGCGGTGGCGGTCAGGTACGAGGAGTATGACGAGGAGTCGGACACGGCGGAGGACCCTAGCGGCCCCAGCGCCCCGCACCGCAACCCGGGACCGGCACTCCCTGGCTACCGCCCCCCGGTGCCCGCCATGCTGGACTCCATGATCGACCGTGACGCCCTCGCCGACTTCCTCACCCGCTCCCGCTCCCGCCTCACCCCCGCCGACGTCGGCCTGCCGCCCGGGGCCAGGCGCCGCACCCCCGGCCTGCGCCGGGAGGAGGTGGCGCAGCTGGCCGGCCTGTCGGTGGACTACTACGCGCGCCTGGAGCAGCGCCGCGGCCCGCAGCCCTCGCCGCAGCTGCTGGCCGCGCTGGCGCGGGCGCTGCGCCTGAGCGAGGACGAGCGCGACCACCTGTTCCACCTGGCCGGCCACGAGCCGCCGCGCCGGCACGGGCTGCTGGCGCACGTGCGCCCCGGGCTGCTGCTGATCCTGGACCGCCTGCACGACACGCCCGCCCAGGTGGTCTCCGACCTGGGGGACGTGCTGGCGCAGAACGCGATGGCCGCCGCCGTGTTCGGGGACGTCACCGATCCGGGGCGGCGCAACCTGCTGCTGCGCTGGTTCGCCGACCCGGCCGGACGGGCGCTCTTCCCGGCCGAGGACCACGAGGCGCTGGCCCGCGCCCACGTGGCGTCCCTGCGCGCCGCGCACGCGGCCCGTCCGGGCGACCGTCGGGTGGCCGAGCTGCTCGCCGAACTCCAGGCCACGGGGGAGGAGTTCGCCACCTGCTGGGAGCGGCACGAGGTGGCGGTGCGGCGCAGCGGCCGCAAGCGGGTGCTGCACCCGGTGGTGGGGGAGCTGGACCTGGAGTGCGAGGTGCTGGCCGCCGGCGGGCAGGACCAGCTGCTGCTGGTGCACACGGCCGCCGCGGGCAGCGACAGCGCCTCCCGGCTGGAGCTGCTGCGGGTGGTCGGCGCCGCGGTGTGATCTGCCTCGCGTGCTGCGGCGGCTGCGGTGTGTCAGGGCCCGGGCCCCGTAGGCTGAGCGGGCCGCGGGCGGCACAGAACGTCACCAACGCGACACACCGACACACCGACACGGCTACACACCGACACAGCGACAGATCGACAGAAGCGGGCAGGCAGGGGCAATGCAGTTCGACGACGACGGGGACCTCGACACCTCGCAGGTGGACGACCGGCGCGGCATCCCGGGCGGGAAGGTCGCCATCGGCGGCGGGGCGGTGGGCCTGATCGCGGTCCTGTTCGCGGTCATCCTCGGGGTCGACCCCCAGCTCCTGGGCCTGTCCGACGGCGGCGGCAGCAGCAGCTCCTCCAGCACCGGGGTGCGCACCGACAGCGAGGTGCGCCAGTCCTGCACCAAGGGCGTGGACGCCAACAAGCGCCAGGACTGCCGGATCACCGCCGTCACCAACAGCCTCCAGGAGTTCTGGAGCGCCGAACTGCCGCGCCGCACCAAGGTCGCCTACAAGCCGGCCCAGACGGTGCTGTTCACCAACCGGGTCTCCACCGCCTGCGGCCCGGCGACCTCCTCGGTGGGCCCGTTCTACTGCCCGGGCGACCAGAAGGCCTACTTCGACCTCGGCTTCTTCGACGAGCTGTCCAGCCGCTTCGGCGCCAAGGGCGGCCCGTTCGCCGAGTCCTACGTCGTCGCCCACGAGTACGGCCACCACATCCAGAACCTGCTGGGCACCATGCAGAAGGTCGGCGGCGACCGCCAGGGCGCCGACAGCGCCTCGGTGCGCCTGGAGCTCCAGGCGGACTGCTACGCCGGGGTGTGGGCGAACCATGCGACCAGCACCCCGCAGGCCTCCACCGGCCGCCCGCTGATCTCGGTCCTCACCGACCAGGACATCGCCCAGGGCCTGGACGCGGCGGCGGCGGTCGGCGACGACCGGATCCAGAAGCAGGCCACCGGCAGGATCAACCCCGAGGCGTGGACCCACGGCTCCTCCGAGCAGCGCAAGACCTGGTTCACCACCGGCTACCGCACCGGCGACCTCACCAAGTGCGACACCTTCTCCGGCCGGATCTGACGCCCGGTTCCAGATAGCCGACCCCCGCGCATGCCCCGGGGCCAGCGCGGGGGTCGGTCCCGTACGGGCAACGGTTCCCGGTAGTAAACGGGGAGGCGGGGCGGGATGGGACAGGGC
>NZ_JBHVUS010000014.1:151301-171109 GCF_042884005.1 Kitasatospora sp. NPDC058162 | reverse complement strand
CCCGCAACCCCCCCGGGCTCCCACACCCTGTGCAACCCCTGGCCCGCCGGTTTCGCCCCCCGGTTTCACGTACCCCCCCCCCCCCCATGGCCCCGGGGCATGCGCGGGGGTCGGTCCGTTCCGTGCAAGGATGCCGGTTCGTAACGGGGGAGGCGGGGCGGTATGGGACTGGACTACAGCTATGAGATCTTCATGTCCCCAGAGAACGTCGTGAGGGCGCTGACCCGGCTGGCCGAGCTCGCTCCCCGGGGCCGGGAAACGCCGCCGCTCGCGGTGACCCTGCCGGGCGGGGAGCGGTTGATGCTGCCGTTCACCTCGCGGTTCAAGAGCGAACCGGTCGACTGTTCGGCAGGCGGCACGCTCGAACTGGACACCTCGGTCGTCATCGCCGCCGACGACGCGGTGCGCGAGTTCTACCTCGACGACGTCGACAGGATCGACGATCAGGGCCGGGTGTCGGTCGGGTACGTCTACCTGACTGTCAGGTTCTCGCCCGCGTGGCACCCGGACTTCGCGTCGCTGCAGTTCACGGCGGCCACCTCGGGCATGAGCCGGATGTTCGCGCAGTCCGCGAGCGTCAGGAAGGTGTTCACCGACCTCACCGCCGCCGCCGGGGGAGTGTGCTGCCTGCTCGACACCGAGACCGAGGTCTTCGACCTCTGCTGGCTCAACGGCGGGCCGGTCGACGGCGAGACCGTTCCGGGCGCCCGTTTCCCGCACTTCCACGATCTCGTCCGCGCATGGCGCGAGCCGGGCAGTACCCGGAGCGGAACGAGGACCGCGCCCTGATCGTCGAGGTCACGGCTCTCAACGCCGAAGCCCCGCCGCCCCGGATCACCGGGGCGGCGGGGCTTCGGGGCCGAACAGCCAACACCTCGGTTCAGACGTCGCCGAACCTGCCGGAGCGGACGGCGGCGACGAACGATACCCAGGCCTCGGCCGGGAAGACCAGCGCCGGCCCCTGGGGGTCCTTCGAGTCGCGCACTGTTCCGGGGCGTGAGTCATCGACCTCGACACACCCGCCTTGCCCGTTGCTGTAGGAACTCTTCCGCCACGCGGCGTCAGCCGGGTGGTCACCGTGCATGCCGTTCATAGTCCTTCCGTGCCTCCCGGATCATGGCCACGCTGTCCGGCCGCGTGAGGGCGTCGACCTGAAGGCGATCGTACTGGCCAGCCCATCTGGCCACGACTTCGGAGTCTCGCTCCAGGACGCTCCGACCCAGCGTTTCGGTGTACCCGACCATTGTGCGAGTTGGCAGGGTCAACAACGTGACGGAATGTGAGAACGGGCGGGACTCGCCAAGCGTGTAAGGGGCGATTTGCAGGATGAAGCGGGGCCGGGCTGCCAGTTCCTCCAGATGTTGGAGCTGGCGGGCCATGACCTCAGGCCCGCCGATTCGGCGCCGCAGAACCGACTCGTCGAGAATCGCGTGGACCGTCGCAGGACGGTCGAGCAGCCGTTGGCGTCCGGCTAGAACGTCGAGCCGCCTATCCGCCTCTTCCTGCGTGGCCTCACCGCGTAGAACCGGCGCCATCTCGTACGCAGTGCTGTAGTCCGGGTGCTGGAGTATGCCAGGCACCATGTCCAGTTCGAAGATCCGAATGGCCACAGACTCCCGCTCCTTGGCCGCGTACTGATCGAAACCCTCGAACAGAATCCTCTGTCCGGACTGGCGCCACTCGCGCTCGAACCTGTCCGTCTCGAAGGCTCCGTCAAGTCTCTTCACAAACCGACTGGTTGGAGGCTTCCGCCCAGTTTCCACGGCAGAGATGTGGACGGCGGAGTAGCCGATGAGCCCTCCCAGGTGTTCCTGTGTCCAGCCTCTCGCCTCTCTGGCCTCGCGGAGTAGCACGCCGAACTTCGCGGTGGGCGAGGAGTCGGGGTCAAGTTCCTTGCGGTTCATGATCGCTGGTGACTTTCCCTTCTGGTCCGAAAGGTTGAAGGCACGGCTAATGCTAGGTCACAGTGGGCCCCTGAGTAGTCGAGTCACCACGCATCGGAGCGGTGCTGTGCGTGCAGCACAAATATGCGCTCCTTTCGCGCTCCCCCACTCCGCCCCCCTGAGGTGCACACTCATGCCCGTTCCCCGCCGCCCCCGCGCGTTCGCCGCCAGCCTCGACTCGCGGACCGAATCCACGCCCATCGCCCGGCACTTGCTCCGGGCCTACCTCGCCGGCTGTCCCTTCGGCGAGCGCTACCGCGACGTTGCTGAACTCCTCCTGGGGGAGCTCTTCGCGAACGCCGTCCAGCACTCCGGCGCTCCCGACGACCGGCTGATCGAGATCCGGTTCGCCGTCACCAACGGCCGCCTCCGCATCGAGGTGCACGATGCCGGGGCCGGGCGGCCCTCCGTCCGCACCGCCGCGCCGGACGAGGAGTACGGGCGCGGGCTGTTCCTCGTCAACGAGCTGGCCGAGCGCTGGGGTTGCTGCCCCCGGGCCGGTGGCATCGGCAAGTTCGTCTGGGCCCTCGTCGCCCCCACCTTCACCCTCGTCTGAAAGCGCACCCCCGATGCTGCCTCCGCTCCCCGCCTTCGCCCGGCACACCCTCGACCGGGGCCACACCCCCGCCGAGACCTACGCCATCCTCGCCCGCCGCTCCGGCGAGCCCCTGCCCTCGGCCCGCGCGGTCTGCCTCGCCCTCTCCATCCCCCTCGCCGAGGCCACCATCCGTCTCAACGACTGCTACGACGCCCTGCTCGCCGACCCCCGCCCGGGTGCCGAGGCCGACACCGGCGAACTCCTCGAAGCCCTGGGCGTCTTCGACATCCCGAAGTCCCTCACCGCCGCCGAACTCGCGATCGTCGACCTCTTCCTCACCGCGGTCGACGCGATGGGCGGCATCCGCGCCGGCCACCAGCACGGCCTGGCCCGCTGGTTCACCACCGGCAACCTCACCGCCGCCTACCTCTCCCTCGCCGCCGCCCACCCCCTCCCCGCCACCGGCGATCCGGCCACGTACTGGTCCACCCTGGTCGAGGCGGGCGAACTCCTCGCCGCCGAACCCGCCCCCGACCCCCGCATCAAACCCGCCCTCACCCACTGCCGCACCCAAGCCGCCCACCCGCGCTGAGCACAGGAAGTCGACCCCGCCGACTTCCTGTGCTCAGCGCGGACGCTACCGGCGCCCGGCCCCGGCGGCGCGGGTGCGGCGGGTGACGGAGTCCAGGACGACGGCCGCCAGCAGCACCGCACCGGTGATCATGTACTGGATGGCTTGGGCGGCGTGGACCATGTCCAGCCCGGTGGTGATGGACTGGATGACCAGGATGCCCAGCAGCGCCGACCAGGCGTTGCCGCGCCCGCCGAAGAGGCTGGTGCCGCCGATGACGGCCGCGGCGATGGCCATCATCAGGACGTTGCCGCTGCCCAACTGCTTGTCGGCGGAGCCCTGTTGGGAGGCGTAGAACAGGCCGCCCAGGCCCGCCAGCAGTGCGGAGAGCAGGAACACCGACACCCGGACCCGGGCGACGTTGACGCCGGCGCGCCGGGCGGCCTCGACGCTGCCGCCCACCGCGAACACCTGCCGCCCGTAGCGGGTTCGGCGCAGGGTGAAGTCGGTGGCGACGACCGCGCCGAGCAGGACGACCAGGGACAGCGGCAGCCCGCGGTCCTGGTTGAGGGCGTACGCGGCGGCCAGGCCCGGCACCGCCAGCGCCCCGGTGCGCAGCGCGGTGTCGGCGAGCGGGCGGGCGGCCAGGCCGGCGGCGGACCGGCGGCGGGCGGTGCGCAGTTGGGCGAGGAGGTGGAGGGCGGGGGCGAGGACGGCCAGGCCCCAGGCGTAGGCGATGTCGCCGTCGCCGAGGAAGGTGGAGTCCAGGCTCGCGATGATGCCGTCGTGGCGGTTGTTGACGGTGCCGCCGTCGCCCAGGACCCATTCCTGCAGCCCGCTCCAGGCGAGCATGCCGGCCAGGGTGACGACGAAGGCGGGCACGCCGACGCGGGCGAACAGCAGCCCGTGCAGCACCCCCATCACGCAGGCCGCGCCGAGCGCGGCCACGATGGCCAGCCACTCCGGCCAGCCCTGGCGCACCGCCAGCACGGCGGCGATCGCCGAGGTTGCGCCGGCCACCGAGCCCAGCGAGAGGTCGATCTCGCCGAGGACGAGCACGAAGACGACGCCCACCGCGATCAGACCGGGGCCGGCGATGAAGCGGGTGATGTTGGTGAGGTTGTCGGCCTGGAGGAAGTGGTGGGTGACGGACTGGAAGACGATCGCGATGACGACGAGTCCGACGACCACGGGCAGCGCGCCCAGTTCGCCGGAGGCCAGCCGGCGCCGGGCGGCCTCGGCCCGTCCGGCCCAGGTCGCGGCGGGCACGTGCAGGCGGGGGTCGACGGCGCGGGGATCGGTCGTGCGGGGGTCGGCGGCGCGGGGATCGGCCGCGCTGGGATCGGGGGCGGGGGCGGTCATGCGGCGTCCTCCTCCTCGGCGCGCCGGGCCCGGCGGCGGGCGTGGGCGTTGTCGTCGGCGCCGGTGATGGCGGCGACGATCTGTTCCTGGCTGGTGCCGGCGACGGGGAACAGGCCGTTGTTGCGGCCCAGGCGCAGCACGGCGACGGTGTCGGCCACCGCCCGTACGTCGGCCATGTTGTGGCTGATCAGGATCACGGCGAGGCCGCGCTCTCGCAGCCGCTCCACCAGGTCCAGGACCTGCGCGGTCTGCTCGACGCCGAGCGCCGCGGTGGGCTCGTCCAGCAGCACCACGGACGGCTCGCCGACCAGCGCGCGGGCGATGGCCACCACCTGGCGCTGGCCGCCGGACAGGGCGGCGACGGGGGCGCGCACGTCGGGGATGCGGATGGCGAGGGTGTCCAGCAGCTCGCGGGCGCGCTGCTCCATGGCGACCTCGTCGAGCAGGGCGCGGCGGCGCCTCTCCCGGCCGAGGAAGAGGTTGGCGATGACGTCGAGGTTGTCGCACAGGGCGAGGTCCTGGTAGACGGTGGCGATGCCGAGCGCGGCGGCGTCCTGGGGGCGGGCCAGGCGTACGGGCTGGCCGTGCCAGGTGATGGTGCCCTCGTCCACGGGGTGGACGCCGGCGATGGTCTTGACGAGGGTGGACTTGCCGGCGCCGTTGTCGCCGACGAGGGCGAGGACCTCACCCGGGTGGACGGCGAGGTCGACGTCGGTGAGGGCCTGGACGGCGCCGAAGCGCTTGGAGACCGAGCGCAGCTGGAGCACGGGCGCGCCTGTCACGTGAACCACCTTGATCGTAGGGTTACTTGACGGGCTACTTGAGGCTGGCGGCGGCGCAGGCGGCGGCGTAGTCGGCGGTGCAGATGTCGGAGGCCTTGTAGAGGCCGTCGGCGATCACGGTGTCCTTGATGTTCGCCTTGGTGACGACCTTGGCGTCCAGGAGCTTGGCGGGGATGCTCTTGTCGGTGTCGCTGTCGACCGTGCTGGAGGCCACGGACTTGACGTCCTTGCCCTGGAGGAGGTCGACGGCCAGCTCGGCGGCGTTGTCGGCGAGCGGCTTGTAGGCCTTGTAGATGGTGAAGGCCTGGTCGCCGCCCACGACGCGCTGGACCGCGTCCAGGCCGGCGTCCTGGCCGCCGACCGGGACCTTGATGCCGGAGCCCTTGAGCTGGGTGATGATGGCGCCGGCCATGCCGTCGTTGGCGGAGTAGACGGCCTGGAAGCCGTTCTTGCCGAGCTCGGTGACGGCGGCGGAGATCTTCTGCCCGGCGACGGTGGGGTCCCACTGCCCGGACTGCTCGTAGACGACCTTCTTGATCCTGCCGTCGAGGACCTTGTGCGCGCCGCTCTTGAACTGGGCGGCGTTGGGGTCGGCCTCGTCCCCGTTGATCATGACGATGTTCGCGTCCGGGGCCTGCGGGCCGAGCGCGTCCAGCAGGGCCTGGCCCTGGAGCTCGCCGACCTTCTCGTTGTCGAAGGAGACGTAGGCGGAGACCGGGCCGGTGGCCAGGCGGTCGTAGGCGAGGACCTTGACGCCCTTGGCGGCGGCCTCCTGCACCCAGCCCTGGGTGGACTTGGCGTTGAAGGCGTCCAGGATGATCACCTTGACGCCCTGGGTGAGGAGGGTGTCGAACTGCTGCTTCTGCTTGGCGGCGCTGCCCTCGGCGTTGTTGTAGAGCACCTTGCACTGCGCGCACAGGGCCTTGACCTTGGCCTCGATGAACGGGCGGTCGAAGGACTCGTAGCGCACGGAGGAGGCGTTCTCGGGCAGCAGCAGGCCTATGGAGGTGGTGTCGCCGGAGGCGGCGGAGTCCTTCTTGTCGCCGCCGGCCTTGCCGCAGGCGGCGGTCATGGAAAGGACCAGCGCGAGGCCGGCGGTCGAGACGAGGGCGCGACGCAGTAGGGCGTTCATCATTGGCCTCTCCCTGGAGGCGCCGCGGTGAAGCGGCGCGGGTGGGGGGAGTCAATCCTGACCGCGTACATGACGTCAATAAGTAAAACCAGACTCGGAGAAGTCGCCTGCTATTCGTTATCTTCGTGAACGCTAACGGTTTTGACGGCCTGTCAGTTTCCGGTCGCGGCCGTCGGCGAGGTAATGGCGCGGGGCGCCCGCCGTTCCCCCGAGACGGCGGGCGCCCCGCGGCTGAGTGACCGTCAGGGGCGGTCGAGGGTGATGGAGTTGATCGGGCCCAGGTCGTAGTAGACGCCGTTCTGGGCCGGGATGTCGTACACGCAGTTCCCGCCGCCGGAGCTCTTGCACAGGTGGGCGTGGGCGCCGCCGGTCTGGTTGTTGAGCACCCAGTGGTTGCCGTACTGGCCGCTCAGGTTGTGGGCGCCGTAGCTCCAGTACACGGCACTGGGGGAGGAGGCGGGGTTCTGGTCCTGCGGGTAGACGCACACGGCGCCGGACGGGCAGCCCGCCCAGTCGCCGGTGACGGCGGCGCCGGCACTGCCGGTGCCCACGGTGGTCAGCGCGGCGGCCGCGACGCCGACGGCGGCCAGGGCACGGGTGATCCTTCGCATGGGGTACTCCCTCGCTGGTGGAGCGGCCCCCACGTCCCGGGTGGGGGCCAGTGCTCGCCAGCCTAGGAACGCCCGGGCGGCGGCGGTCCCTGACATCCGACAGGGGCGCGCCGCCGCGCCGCGGGCGCCGGGAGGTGGTACGCGCCCGCGCGCCTCCGGCCCGTCAGGGCGGCTTCAGGGCAGCGGCAGCGGCAGCTTTCAGGGCAGCGGAAGCGCGGTCGCCGCGGCGACCAGGGCGGGCAGCTCGCGCATGTCGTCGAAGGTGCGGGTGCCAGGGCCGGCCAGCCAGTGGGCGGGGGTCAGGCCGCCGTGGAAGCCCAGCGAGCGCATCCCGGCCGCCCGGGCCGCGGCCACCCCGTGCTTGCTGTCCTCCACCACCAGGCAGGCGGCCGGCTCGACGCCCGTCACGGCGGCGGCGTGCAGGAACAGGTCGGGGGCGGGCTTGCCGTTCGCGACGTCCTCGGCGCTGAAGACCCGCCCCTCGAAGCGCGCCAGCAGCCCGGTCTGCCCCAGGGTCCGGCGCAGCCGGCTGTGGCTGCTGGAGGAGGCCACGCAGTCGCGCGCCCCGGCCCGCGCCAGCTGCGCCAGCGCCTCCACCACCCCGTCCACGGGGGCGAGTTCGGCGGCGAACGCCTCGTCGTACAGGTGCTGGAAGGCCCGCTCCCAGCCGGGCTCCAGCGGCACGCTCGCGTGCGCCTCGAGCTCGGCGGTCATGTAGGCGTGGCTGCGGCCGACGAAGCGCTCGACGATCTCCGTCTCGGACAGCGGCCAGCCGACCGCGGCGCACACCTGCGCGTCGATCTTCACCGCCAGGCGCTCGCTGTCCAGCAGCACGCCGTCGCAGTCGAAGATCACCAGTTCGATGGGTATGGGCATGGCCGTCACCTTAGGGCACGGTGATCGTCGGGGGATGGGCCGTTCGGTACGGCGGCAGGTGGGTGAGCAGGGCGGCGACGGCCTCCTGTGCGGTGGCGGTCTCGGCCAGGAGGCTCTCGTAGCCCGGCGCGTAGACCTGGTAGGGCGGGCCGAAGCAGACGATGAACGGGATGTCGTCGGCCCCGAAGCGGGGCGGCGCCTCGTGCAGCAGGCGCAGGGTCCCGTGGGTGGGGAACGGGTAGAAGTCGCGCAGCCGGGGTTCGGCGTACGCGGCCTCGACGACCAGGGGGTCGCCCTGGCGGGCGCCGGTGCCGTCCAGCAGGAGGCGCCAGGCGGTGGGGATGATCACCGCCTTCGTCGCCGGCTTCGGCCGCACCGTCGCCGAACGGCGGTGAAGCCGAACGGCGGTGGAGGGGCCGACCGCCGCGGCCGGCCCCCGTCCGCCGCCGCGCTCAGCAGTCCTGGGTGAGCAGCACCGGCAGCGACCGGTGCCCGTTGGAGATCAGCGAGTCCACCGGCTCCAGCTCCGCCCCCGGCAGCAGCGCCAGCCGCGGGAAGCGCTCGAACAGCGCCCGCAGCGCGGTGCGCGCCTCCAGGCGGGCCAGCGGCGCGCCGAGGCAGAAGTGCGGGCCGTGCCCGAAGGCCAGGTGGTCCTTCACCGGCCGGGTCACGTCGAAGACGGCGCCGTCCGCCCCGTAGCGCGCGGGGTGGCGCCCGGCGGCCGCGTAGGAGGCCAGGATCGCCTCGCCCCGGCGGATCGTCACCCCGCCGGGCAGCGCGATGTCCTCGACCGCGTAGCGCAGCGGCAGGTGCGCCACCGGCGCCTCGCGGCGCAGCGCCTCCTCGACGACGTCCTCCCAGCCGGCCTTGCCCGCGCGCACCAGGTCCAGCTGTTCGGGGTGGGTGAGCAGCAGGGTGATCGCGTTGTCGATGAGGTTGACGGTGGTCTCGTAGCCGGCCGAGACGATCAGCAGCAGGGTGTCGCGCAGCTCCTCCTCGGTGAGCGCGCCGCCGTCGCCCTCGGTGTCGCGCACGGCGATCAGGGCCGAGGTCAGGTCCTCGCCCGGCTGTTCGCGCTTGGCGGCGATCAGCTCGTCGAGCATGCCGTAGAAGACGGCGGCGTTGGCCGCGGACTCCTCCGGGGTGAGGGTGGTGGAGAAGACCCGGTCGACGGTGCGGCGGAAGCGCTCGCGCAGCGCGTCGGGCAGGCCGAGCAGCCGGGCGATCACCTGGATCGGGAGCGGGTGGGCCAGGCGCTCGCGCAGGTCCACCGCCGTGCCCGGCGGGGTGCGGGCGATGGCGTCCAGCAGCCCGCCGGTCAACTCCTCGATCCCCTCGGCCATTTCGGCGACCTGGCGGGTGCTGAACGCGGCGCCGGCCAGGCGGCGCAGCCGGCGGTGGTCGGCGCCGTGCGCGGTGAACATGTTGCGCGCGCTCACCCACAGGGCCAGCGGCCAGTTCGGCACCAGCCGCTCGAAGTCCGGCCAGTGCCGCTGCCCGTCCTTGGACACCCGGGGGTCCTTGAGCAGTTCCTCCAGCAGGGCCGGGTCGGCGACGGCCCAGGCCGGCACGCCCAGGATGTCCACCGGGGTGGCCGGCCCGCGCGCGAACAGCTCCTCGCTCTCGGCGTCGCGGGCCCGGCCGGTCGGGTCCAGGACGAGGCGGTGCTCCACCGGGCACCCGGCCGGTCGGTTCAACTGGTCGTCCACGAAGGCTCCTTCACGCGGGATCGAGGGTCGTGCGGCGTCCTTCCGCCACGAGGATGGCCCGCCCGCCGGTCCCCGTCGAGACCGCCCGGCCCGTCCCGCTGCGCCGACGCTGTCGCGGCCCTCGGTCACAGCCCCGTGGACAGCCAGACGGTCACGGCCGCGGCGACGGTGAGCCCGGCGTTGAGCGCGATCCGCCGGTCACCGCCCGTCAGGTGCACGGCGATCGCGCCGGCCTGGAGGAGGACGAAGCCGACGGCCGCGGCCGTCGCCAGTACGACGGCGAGGCCGGTCAGCGGCGGCAGGACCAGGCCGGCCGCGCCGAGCACCTCGATGGCCCCCAGCGCCCTGAGGGCGGGCAGCGGCAGGCGGTCGACCCAGGCCATCATCGGCCGCAGCCGGTCGCGGCTGCGGACCGCCTTCAGGGTGCCCGCGTAGGAGTAGAAGAGCGCGAGCGGGCCCGCGACGATCCAGTAGGCGATGTTCATGGTTTCCCGTTCAAGGGCCACCGGTGCACGGGGGCCCGTCGACTGCCTCAGGAGAGGTCGGTGGAGGGGTTGGTGGCGGGCTCGGTCGCGTAGCGGCTCATCGCGTCGATGTTGGCCTGCGGCGTCAGCGGCCGCCCGCCGGCCAGCACCTCCTGGAGGTCCCGGAAGTACTGCACGTACAGGTCGGGGGTGAAGGTGCTGAGCATGACGGCGGGCTCGTCGCTCACGTTGGCGAAGGTGTGCGGGACGCCGGGCGGAACCAGCACGAGCGTGCCCGCGGCCGCGTCGTGGTCCTGCTCCCCGACCGTGAACCGCACGGTGCCGGACAGGACGTAGAAGCCCTCGTCGTGCAGGCCGTGACGGTGCTGCGGCGGCCCCTGGGTGTGCGGGGCGAGCACGGACTCGGCGATCGCGAGGCGGTGCCCGGTGCGGCTGCCGTCCTCCAGGACGCGCATCCGCGTGGTGCCCAGAACGATCGTCTCGCCCTCACCGGGACCCACCACCGACACGGCGGGAACGGTCTCCGAGGTGCTGGTCTTCGCTTCTTCGGTCATGCCCACCAGTGCACCGCCACCCGCCCGCCCACGTCCAAGACCCGTCCCGTGCCGCCGATACCCGGCCGGTATCGTTGCAGCGTGGAGCTACGCACCCTGCGCTACTTCGTGGCGGTCGCCGAGGAACTCCACTTCGGCCGGGCCGCCACCCGACTGCACATGAGCCAGCCCCCGCTGAGCCGGGCCGTCAAGCAGCTGGAAACCGACCTCGGGGCGGCGCTGCTCACCCGCTCGCCCACGGGCGTCACGCTCACCCCGGCGGGCTCGGTCCTGCTCGACGAGGCACGGACCCTGCTCGAGCGGGCCGACCGCGCCCGAGCACTGGTGAGCGCGGCCGCCGGCGCCGCGACCCTCACCGTCGGCATCCTGGGCGACAGCACCGACCCGGCCGTGGGCCGGCTCGCCGCCGCCTACCGCCGCAGCCACCCCGGCATCGACATCCGCATCCGCGACACCGACCTGACCGACCCGACCTGCGGACTGCGCGCCGGACTCGTCGACATCGCCCTGACCCGGGCACCCTTCGACGAGACCGCCCTGACCGTGCGGGCCCTGCGCAGCGACCCGGTCGGCGTGGTCCTGCGCGCCGACGACCCGCTGGCCCGCCGCGCCGCGCTGCGCCTGGACGACCTGGACGACCGCCGCTGGTTCCAGTTCCCGCAGGGCACCGACCCGCTCTGGCAGTCGTACTGGAACGGCGGCAGGCCGCGCGAGGGACCGGTGGTGCGCGCCGTCCAGGAGTGCCTGCAGACCGTGCTGTGGAACGGCACGGTCGGCCTGACCCCGCTCGGACACGACCTGCCCCCGGAGCTGGCCGTGGTGCCGCTGGCCGACATGCCGCCGAGCCGAGTGGTGGCGGTGTGGAAGGAGGGCGACACCAACCCGTTGATCCGCTCCTTCGTCAGGGCCGCGACGGCCTCCTACCGCCGCTGAGCAGCTCCTTCCCGCGAACCGGGCCGGTGTCGGTGTCGGTGCCGGCGCCTAGCCTTGGGGCCGTGACCGAGACCGAGACCGTGACCACCTCCGCGTACCTCGCCCGCGTCGACGAACTCCTCGCCGACCCGCGGCCCTTCCCGCCCCGGGACACCGACCACGCCACCGGGTGGGGCGGCCCCGGCTGGCTGATCGAGGAGCTGTACGTCAGCCGCGAGTTCTGGGACGACGAGGACGACGATGACGGCGAGGCCCGCGAACGGGAGTACGAGCTGGCCGAGGCCCGACTCGACGCCCTGGCCGGGGTGTTCACGGCCCGCTGGGGCAGCCCGTACACCGTCGACCTGTTCTCCTACCTGCGGGCGGACTGCGACGGGGAGGGCTCCGGGTACGAAGCCCCCGAACCCGTCACCCTGCTCTCCTGGAAGGCCGTCACCCTGAACGTGTGGCCGCTGCCCGGCGGCGGTCGCTGGCTGGGGCTGAGCGTGGGGCAGGAGGACAAGGAGCTGCCCGTCGTCCTGTCCGCCGCGCTCTGCGAGGGCCCCGCCCCGGCGCCCGCCGCGCCCGGCCCGGGCCTCGGGGAGTGACGGGCCGTCAGGCGGCTTAGGTACGCAGGAAGACGTCCACGGCGGCGTCGGCGGGCGTCAACCCGCCAGCGCCAGGCGCCAGTTGTTGGAGCGGATGTGGTGGCCCGGCGGGTACTCGAAGGCCACCTCGCCGACCAGCTCGAACCCCGCCCGGCGGCACACCGCGTTGGAGGCCTCGTGCCGCACCGACGGGAACGCGTGCAGCCACTCCAGCACGCCCTCGTCCGCCGCTCGCCGCGCGCACAGCAGCAGCGCCCGCACCGCCAGCCCCCGGCCCTGGAACTCCGGCAGCACCGCGTACCCGGTCTCGTACACGTCCCGCCCCTCCCAGGCGTGCCGCCAGTACCCCACCGACCCGGCCACCTCCCCGTCGAGCAGCAGCAGGAACATCCGCCCGGCGCTCCCGTCCGTCATCGCCAGGTAGCGCTCGTGCCGCCGCCGCACCTGCTCGGCACTCTCCACCCCGCCCAGGTGCTCGGTCAGCTCGGCCGTGTTCTGCCGGCGCAGCACCTCCAGCCCCCGCTCCCCGCACCACGGCGCAAGCATCAGGCCCCCGGGGGCGTCGGCGGCGTCGGTGTCGGTGTGGTTCGTCATGGCGCGCACGCTAGCGCGAGGGTCCGACAACGCCCGGGGCCCGGCCGCTACCCGGAACTCACCGAGGCGCCGGGCGCCAGGGCCAGGCCCGCCGCCGTGAGGAAGTCCGCGAGGCTGATGTCACCGCTCTCGGTGCCGTCGTCCCACTCGACCAGGAGCCCCGAGCGGCCTTCGTTCCAGGACTCCGGGGTGTCGGCGTCGGCCTCGGGGCCCGGATGCCACTCGACGCTGCCCTCGCCGTGCCGGTAGCGCAGGTACAGGTACTGGCCGTCCGCCGTCCACGCGTCCCACTGCGAGGGGCAGGCGGAGCACGTCTGTACCACCCGCACCAGCTTCCGGCCTTCGTCCGCGTCCATCCGGCGATGGTCGCCCACCGGCGGGTCCCTGGCAATCGACTTCGGGCCCTACTGGCCGAAGATTAGGCGCATGATCTGGTTGTAGACGAAGAAGCCGCCCGCCTGGCCCGGGATCGGCTGCAGGTTGAAGGTCTCGGCGAACTGCATCGGCTTGTCGTAGGCGTTGTCCACGGCGAGGCTGCCGGTCACGGCCACCAGCACCCCGCCGCCCGGGGCGGGCTGGGCGTCGCTGCTGGTGACGGCGTGCTTGACCGTGGCGAGTTCGGGCTTGGTCATGGCCGCCAGGATGTCCGACTGCCCCATGACCTGGGTGCTCTCCCAGGTGAGCATCGACTCGGGCCGGTAGAGGCTCGTAAGGTTGTTGCGGGCGGCGATGCCGCTGTCGAAGGTGTTGTAGTAGTGCTGCACGAAGCTGTTGGCGATTGCGGTGAAGTCCATGCCCGGAACGTACAAGCGCCCCAGGGCAGTTGCCCCGTACATGAAATGACCATCACTCATACAGGTGGTTCAGGTTTGGGAGCCCCGCAGCCCGCGGCAGGGCCGGTCAGCGGCGCCAGCAGGACCCGGTGGGTGGTGTCCAGCAGCGCGGTGACCAGGTAACACCCGGTGTGCCCCAGCGGCGGCGGCCCGGCGGCGGTGTGGTGCGGCGCGCGGGTGGCGCAGGGCGCTGTCCAGCGGCCAGAGCCTGATCTGCAGCGTTCCGGCGGCGCGCCGCACGTCGTGCCGCAGGACCTCGAAGTCCGTGACCGTGCCGGCCGGGGGCCACCGGTCGCGGCCGCGCAGGTGCTCGGCGTCGACGAAGCCCCGGGCGCGCGGGGCGGGGCCCTCCGGGGCGAGGTCGACGAACACGCCGATGCCCGGGGCCGGGTGGGCCCGGACGCGGCCGCGGATCCGGGCACCGAGGGGGAAGCGCCGCAGCAGCGCGTCGACGCCGGGGCCGATACCGGTGGGGAGGTCCATCGCCCCACTGTGCCACCCCGCGCCCGCCGGGCCCCTACGAACGCGCTTGACCTCAAGGGGACCTGAGATCCTACGTTGACCGCATCCTGACGACCGAACGGAAAGGGGCACGCCGGCATGGCGCTCAAGGAGTACCCGCACGACGTCCTGGCCGCCCAGCCCATCGGCGCGTGGAGCGCCGAGGTGTTCCGCCGGGTGGTGGGCGCACTGCGCGAGCAGCTCGCGGTGGAGGGCCTCACCCAGCCGCACTGGTGGACGCTCAACCACGCCGCCGGCGCCCCCGGCCGGTGGAACCGCACCACCCTGGTGCAGCGGCTGGCCCGCTACGACGACCTCGGCACCGACTTCGCCCACGTCTTCGACGACCTCGCCGCCCGCGGCTGGCTGCTCGAGGACGCCGCCACCGGCGGCATGTCGCTCAGCGGGGAGGGCGAGGCCGCCCGCCTGCGCGCCCGCGAGCGCAACCACCGGGTGCACCTGCGCGCCCACGAGGGCGTCGACGAGGCCGACTTCGTCACCACGATCAACGTGCTGCGCCGCATCACCGCCAACATGGGCGGCGACGGCGACCTCCCCGACTGACCCCGGTGCCCGGTCCGCGCCCGGGACCCGGCGCACCCTTCGGTGGAGCCCGAATTCCGAGAATGATCGAACAAGTGAACTCGTCTTGATCTACCGTCGGACCCGACCCAACGAACATCGGAGGATCCACATGCTCAAGCGCATCGTCGTCGGCACGGCCGCTGCCGCCCTGCTCGCCCTCGGCAGCGGCCCGGCCTTCGCCGACACGTCGTGGGGCGGCGTCGCCCCCGCGAACGCGGCCGCCCCCGCGAACACCTCGTGGGGTGACGTCACCCCCGCCAACACCTCCTGGGGCTGGGCCGCTCCGGCCGACACCTCCTGGGGCGACGTCACCCCCGCCGGCAAGTAGCACCCCGGCCCGCGCACCGGCGGGCCGGTGGACCCGGCAGGCCGGCGCACCCGGCGGTGGACGCCGCCGCGTGCGCCGGGGGTGCTCCCCCGTGCGCTCTTCCGCAGGCGCCGCCGGGTCCACCACTCTGGGCCCGGACCGTCCACGGGGGCACCGGCGGTCCTCGTACGGGCCGTCAGGCCCCGAACCGGTCGGGAGTGCGGAAGGCGTATGCCCCAGGACGTCGAGTTCACGGTGCCCCTCGAGAGCCGGGTCAGCCCCGACCTGCCCCGGGCCCGCCGCCACCACCTGGCCTGGGTACGGGAGTCGGGCCTGCTCCACGGCGAGGAGGCGCTGCGCCGCTACGAGTCCTCCCGGGTGGCCGACAGCGCCGCGTACGGCTTCCCGGACGCCGCCGGCGACGACCTCGACCTCTGCCTCGACCTGCTCGGCTGGCTCTCCCTCCTCGACGACCGCTTCGACGACCGCCTCGACACCGGCGACCGCCGCATTGGCCGCCTCGGCACCCGCGGCACCCGCATGGACGACGCGGTCGCCCTCTGCCAGGACCTGGTGGACCACCTGCGCTACGGAACCCGGCCGGCCGCGAAGACCGCACCCGCCGTCGCCGCCTTCGCGCACTGCTGGCAGCGGATGAGCCACGGCATGTCCCAGGAGTGGCGCCGCCGCACCGTCCACGACTGGACCGACTACCTGGCCGGCTGGCCCACCAGGATCGCCGACCGGGCGTACGCCCCGCTGCCCGACCCGGCCGCCCACCTGCGCGCCCGCCGCAGAACGATCGGCCTGCGCCCGCTGCTGGCCCTGGCCGAGCGGGCCGGGCACTTCGAAGTCCCGCTGCCGGCCTGGTGCTCCAGCCACCTGGAGGGGATGAGGATCGCCGCCTGCGACGCCGTCATCGCCATGAACGAGGTCCACTCCCTGGAGCGGGACGAGGCCGCCGGCCGCCCCAACCTCGTCCTGAGCCTGATGCGCCACCACGGCCTCGCCCGGCCCGAGGCCCTGCGCCAGGTCGGCGACACGGTCCGCCGCTCCGTCGAGACCTTCCTCCAACTGCGTGCCGGGCTGCCGCAGTTGGAGAAGGACCTGGGCGGCGCGACGCCCGAGCTGGCCCGCTACGCGGACGCGCACGCCGCCTGGATCCGCGGCTACCACGACTGGGGTCGCACGGCCCCGTGCTACGCGGACGTACGGCGCCCGCGCTGAGGTGCCGCGGGCCGCGGGCGGCCCCTATCATGGGCGCGCTTCGCATGATGATCACCAGCGATGATCACCGACCCCTGGGGGACTGTTGATGACCGGTACCGTCGTCGTGCACGCCGAGAGGCCGTTCCTCGCCCTGTGGAGGGGCAGTTTCGGCGTGGAGATCGACGGGGTGCGGGTCGGCAGCGTCAGACAGGGCGCCCTCGCGCGCTTCCCGGTGCCGGCCGGGGTCCACACCGTCCGGCTCGCCGCCTGGGACCGCACCCGCTCCAACACGGTGGCCGTGGAGGTCGGCGAGGACCGGGAGTTCCTGGTCACGGCCCGGGGCAGCGGACTGCGCTTCGCCTTCGCGGCACTGCCCCTGGCCCGCGCCGCCCAGATCCCCTGGTACTACGTCAGCGCGGTCGCACTGGCGATGGCCGCGGTCTTCTGGGCCGTCCCGGGCCTGCGGTTCCGGGTGCGGGCCGTGGGCGACTCCTACCTCCCGGCCGACCGGACCGCCGAATCGGCGGGGCTCCCGGAGGAGGAGCACGGCGGCAACGGCCTGTGGTGGGAGTCGGACCCGGCCCTGGCCAAGCGCTTCCGCAAGGACACCGCCTCCTGAGCGAGCCCCGCCGCCCGCTTCAACCCCCGCCGCAGTGGACAAAACCTTTACAGGACAAGGGTGTTGACACCTTCACGGGAGCGGACGCGGGAGCGGACATGGCACGCGAACGGACCCCGGCGGCCACCCGCCTGGGCTTCCTGCTCTTCGCCTCCGGAAGCCTCGTCGTGGTGCTGCTGGCCGTGACGCGCTCCTGGGGCAAGTGGCTCTACCTCGGCCTGATGGCCCTCGGCGTGCTCGGCCTCGCCGTGATCGACCTCTACCGCGCCCGGCGCAAGCGCCGCCGCCCCGGCGGACGATCCCCCGGCAGGGGATCCTGAGCCCCGGCCTGGTGAGGAGGGCACAACGCGATATACCCTATCGCGATATAGCGTAAGTTGCCGTCCGCGCGCCGCCGACTCCGGCGCGAGGACCTTCACCGAGTTCAGGACGGGGACCGGAACCATGCCTGGAGAGATCTCACCCGTCCCGCAGAGCGTCCCGCAGGGCGCCCAGCCCGCCCTGCGGGCCTCGCACGCGGACCGGGACCGCGTGGTCGCCGCACTGGGCGTGGCCGCGGGCGACGGCCGGCTGACCGCCGAGGAGCTGGACGAGCGGGTGGAGGCCGCGCTGTCGGCCCGCACCGTCGCCGAGCTGGCCGGGCTGACCGCGGACCTGCCGCCGGTGTCGGTCTCGGTCACCGGGGTGGTGGCGGAGGGCCGGGACGTCCTGCGGATCGAGCAGAAGTTCACCAGGACCGAGCGGGTGGGCGGTTGGGTGCTGCCGCGCCGCCTGGAGATCGCCGCCGAGTGGTGCCACGTGAAGCTGGACTTCACCCAGGCCGTGATCACCCACGACACCCTGCAGATCGACGTCGACATGCAGGGCGGCAACCTGACCCTGATCGTCGGCCCGGGCATCGTGGTCGACCCCTACGGCCTCACCCTGGAGTTCTCAAAGGTGAAAGGCCACCAGGACCCGGACCCGGGCACCCCGGTCAGGCTGCGGATCGAACTGATCGGGAAGAAGAGCTTCGGCCGCGTCGCCGTGCGCCACTCCCGCCGGGGGCGGCTGGGCCGCGGGCGCGCCGCCTTGCCCGCGGGCGGCTGACCCGCCCGCACGCCGGGCACTGACCCGCCCGCGCGCTCAGTCCTCGGCCTTCTCCCGCTTGTGCGGGCCGGTGTTGCCCCGGCCCGGGCCGCCCGCCCGCTTCCCGCCCGCCGAAGCCGCCTGCGCCGAAGCCGCCTGCTTCTTGGCGTCGATGGCGCCGCGCAGCCCCTGCTGCGCGGCGGTGAGGCGCCCGGCGAGCGCCGTGTCGGCGTGCCCGGTGACGGCGGGGGCGGCGGCGGCCCGGCCGAGTGCGGCCACCGAGTTGTCCAGGTACGCCTCCCAGTACTCGATGTGCCGGTCGGTGGTGGTGTCCTGGCCGATGCTGTCGACCAGCTCCTGGGTGTAGGTCACCAGGTAGTCGACGGTCTCCTTCAGGTAGCCGCCGTCGATCCCGGTGCGGCCCGCGTGCTCCAGCTCCCACACATGGGTCTCGATCTCCCGCATCGGCTGCTGGAGCGTGTGGAGGGTCTCGTGGCCGATGTCGCTGAGCGCGTCCATGTAGACGTGGGGGTCGGCGCCGTCGGCGGCGTCCTCGTCGGGCATCAGCATGGCCTGGGCGGCGTGGATCAGCTCGTGGCGCAGCGTGCTGTAGACCACGGCGGGGCCGTAGTCGTCGAACAGGTTCCGGTACAGCGACATGGTGACCTTGTCGCCCGAAGTGCCGGTACTGGTCAGGGCCATGGGATCGCCCGCCGCCTGCCGGGAGTGCTTGTAGCCCAGGACGAGGTTCTTGTCGGCCAGGGCCTGCGGCAGCTCGGGATGGTCGGGCGTGACCGGCAGGTGGTCCAGGACGTACCGCAGCAGCGCGTCCAGCGCCTTCTGGCGCGTGGCCTTCGCGCCCGGCCCGGTCGCCTCCTTCGCCTCCTGCAACTGCTGGACCAGGGCGGCGGGGAGGTCGGGCACCGCCGGTGACGGTGCTTCGGCGTCGGGCAGGTCGTCGGTGGCGGCGCGCTGCACGACCGGCCGCCCGGAGGAGCGCTGCAGCATCTGCCCGACGGCGGCGTTGCCCACACCGGCCTGCAGGGCGAGCAGCCGGTGGGCGGGAGCCCGGCCGGCGCGGGCGTCCCGGTCGACGGCCGTGTCCCGGCGGGCGTGCTGCCGCTCGCCGTCGTGTGTGCGCATGGGTGCGTCCCCCCGGAATTTCTGCTGGCCTTCCATGGTCATCCGGCAGGGCGGCGGCGCGGAAGGGCCGTGGGGGCAGCCCTGCGTGCCCGTACGGGCAGTTCGGACGGGGTGCGGCACCGTCCGGCGCCGGCTGCGAAGATCGTCGGTATGACCCAGGCAGCACCCACCGGCCGCGACGGCTCCGACGACGACCCCTTCGCCGCGATCGGCGACCCCCACCTGGCCGTCACGGACCGGCGGCGCGCCCTGCTCGCCGTCGCCGGCGCGCACGAGTACGACGAGGCGAAGACGGTCGGCGTCCTCGACGTCACCGGCGGCCCCCGGCGCCGCCTGCTGCTCACCTCGCAGTTCCCCGTGCACGCGATGGCCTTCCACCCGCACCACCCGCTGCTGGCCGTCGGGACCGGGGACTACGACGGCGGCTACCACTTCGAGGGCGAGCTGCTGCTCCTGCACCTGGAGACCAGGGAGGTCCGCTCGCTCATCGGGCCGGACTTCGGATTCGGACGCCAGGTCCTCGCCCTGGAGTGGCTGAACCACCAGGACCTGCGCGTCCTGATGGCGCCGCTCGACGACTGGGAGGACGCCGCGGCCCACCGGGAGGGGCACGTCGCCGTCGTCCACCGCCCCGACTGGAGCGCCGTCGGCGCCGGGTCGCTCACCTCCCGCGACCTGGCCGGCCCCCGCGTGCCCGCACCCCGCCCCGACCACCGGGAGGCCGCCCGGCAGAGCGTCGCCCGCCTGACGGCGCCCCGGGTCCGCCATCGGCACACCTGAAAACGCCGGAGTGGGGAGTCGGCCGGGCCGACATCCCACGACCGTCCCCTTTAGGGCCCCGCCCGGTTAGGTCCCGACCGGGCGCG